>JANQPU010000161.1 GCA_028285315.1 Acaryochloris sp. IP29b_bin.176 | reverse complement strand
TTGACGTGGGGTTTTGTTCGTTCAAATTTTGCGCGTGCCATGTATCAACTATTCCTTTTCGATGAATTATGCGTTCCCTTTGTTTTTTTCGATGATGGGTTCAGCCACATTACGAGGAACTTCCTCATAGCTGCTAAACTCCATTGTAAAGATACCTCGACCTTGAGTCATAGACCGGATATCTGTGGCATAGCCAAACATGGTCGCCAAAGGGACTTTAGTCGTCACTTTAGCGAGCCCTTGGGCCACTTCTTGACCTTCGATTTGGCCTCTTCGAGAAATGAGGTCGCCCATTACAGGGCCTAAGAAGTCTTCAGGCACTTCAACCTCAACTTTCATCGTGGGTTCCAGCAAAGCAGGTGAGGCTTGCATTGCCCCCTCTTTTATTGCCATAGAACCAGCAATTTTAAAGGCCATTTCAGAAGAATCAACATCATGGTAAGACCCATCCACTAATGTCGCTTTGACATCAATGAGGGGATAACCAGCTAAGATACCAGATTCGCAAGCTTCCTTCATTCCTTGCTCAGCTGGACCAATAAACTCTTTGGGGACCGCTCCACCCACTATCTTCGAAATAAATTCAAAACCCGTTCCTTCTTCAGTGGGTTCTATCTCGACGACAACATGACCATATTGGCCTTTCCCCCCGCTCTGGCGAACGAATTTACCTTCGGCAGTCACTGCTTTGCGAATCGTTTCTCGATAAGCGACTTGTGGAGCTCCAATATTAGCTTCTACCTTGAATTCCCGTAGCATCCGATCAATCAAAATCTCTAGGTGCAACTCTCCCATACCAGCAATGACCGTTTGATTCGTTTCAGGATCGACACTGACACGAAAGGTTGGATCTTCTTGGGATAGAGATTGCAAAGCTTTGGAGAGCTTATCCATGTCCTGCTTAGTCTTGGGCTCCACGGCCACCGAAATCACTGGTTCTGGAATAAATAGCGATTCCAGGACAATAGGCTTGGCTTCATTACACAATGTTTCACCCGTAAAGGTATCCTTAAGACCCAGCGCAGCTCCTAAGTCTCCTGCGCGTAATTCGTCAACCTCAATCCGATCATCCGCTTTCATAATGATCAGTCTAGAAACACGCTCCTTCTTATTTTTGGTGGGGTTGAGAACGTAGCTTCCTTTAGTAAGTACCCCTGAATACACTCGGATAAAGGTGAGCCGCCCATAGGGATCAGACATCACTTTAAATGCCAAAGCGGCCAAAGGCGCTTCATCATCAGCCGGACGCTCAGCTTCAGTGCCATCCAGCAAAGTCCCTCGAATAGCAGGCACGTCAATTGGGGCTGGCATATAGTCAATTACAGCATCTAACAGGAGCTGTACTCCTTTGTTCTTGAAAGCAGAGCCGCATAGCATTGGCACAATAGTGCCTGCAATAGTCCCACGACGCAAAGCTGTTTTGATATCCGTTTCTGTTAGAGATTCACCTTCAAGATACTTTTCCATTAAGGCATCATCTGACTCAGCAACGGCCTCGACCAGCAATGTTCGATATTCCTGAGCCTGCGTCTGAATAGTGTCTGGAATTGCTGTCTCTTTAATATCAGTGCCTTGATCGTTGGTATAGATAAAGGCTCTCATATTTACTAAATCGACAATACCGTCAAAGCGATCTTCGCTTCCAATTGGGATCTGAATGGCAACAGCATTGGCTTTGAGACGATCACGAATTTGGTCATAGACCCTAAAAAAATTTGCGCCCGTCCGATCCATTTTATTCACAAATACAATCCGGGGGACCTGATAACGGTCAGCCTGCCGCCATACTGTTTCTGATTGAGGTTGCACTCCGCCAACAGAGCAAAAAACCGCAATCACACCATCTAAGACCCGCATGGAGCGTTCTACTTCAATCGTGAAATCAACGTGACCAGGAGTATCAATAATGTTGACTTGATGATTTTGCCAAGTTGTGGAAATGGCTGCAGCTGTAATCGTAATGCCACGTTCACGTTCCTGATCCATCCAGTCAGTAACCGTATTGCCATCATGAACCTCTCCGACTTTATGCACTACGCCGGAGTAGAACAAAATGCGCTCAGTTGTCGTCGTTTTTCCCGCATCAATATGGGCCGCAATACCAATATTGCGCACTTTTTCTAGCGGGACGGAACGTGCCACAGCTACCTCCTTCGTCCTAGCAAGTCATTCGCATGAGGTTGTACAACTTCCTTGCTGTAATGATTCTATAACTTTTCTAAGATAATCTTCACAAAGCTTAGTATCGATAGTGAGCAAAAGCTTTGTTAGCTTCTGCCATTCGATGGGTCTCTTCACGCTTGCGAATGGCAGCACCTGTTTCATTAGCAGCATCAATGAGTTCATTAGCAAGTTTGCTCACCATAGATCGCCCAGGGCGCTGACGAGAAAAGCGAATAATCCATCTCAAAGCTAAAGCAATCCCTCGATCAGATCGGACTTCCATTGGGACTTGGTAAGTCGCACCACCCACCCGACGGGCTTTCACTTCCACCAGCGGCGTGACATTGCGGATAGCCGTTTCAAAGACCTCTAACGGGTCTTGATTGGTCCGTTCTTCAATAATCTTTAATGCATCATAAAGAATGCGAGACGCTAGGGATTTCTTCCCGCTCGTCATTAAACGCCGAATGGTCATGCTGATAAGACGGCTATTATAAACTGGGTCGGGAGGAACAGGGCGTTTTTGGACACGAATACGACGAGACATTAGAAATCCTACACAAGAAAGTAATAATTTAGGACTGACAGATCCTCGTTGTTCCGAGGAATAGGTAGTGAGATTAAGTGGCTCGATTGCTTGCTCTAACTTAAAGCTTTGGGTCTACGGGAGAGGCAACAAGCTCTTTTTTTATGCCCAAAACACCAGCTACGCCAAGGAAACTGCTCTCAACTGGAAATGAGACTGAGCGATATGAGACTGCTGGTGGCATAACTAACTAGTCTTTGGGACGCTTAGCCCCATACTTCGAACGACCTTGACGTCTATCTTTAACTCCAGCGGTATCCAAAGTGCCACGGATAATATGATAGCGAACACCTGGTAAATCCTTAACCCGACCACCCCGAATCATGACAACGGAATGCTCTTGTAAGTTATGACCGATGCCGGGGATATAGGCTGTAACTTCAAATCCAGAAGTTAAGCGCACCCGAGCGACTTTCCGCAACGCAGAATTGGGCTTTTTAGGGGTTGTTGTATAAACGCGAGTACAAACACCACGCCGCTGAGGACAACTTTTTAAAGCTGGAGACTTAGTTTTCTTCTTAGTGTTATAACGCTCGCTACGGATGAGCTGCTGAATTGTGGGCATAAATGGGCAGTGGTTAAGTTGAGTTAGGGTTTTGATTTCTTCCAAATCCTAACTATATAGATCTTTACGGCTAAGTGTCAACTTATCCACTTAATCCTGGCAAATTAAGATCACCCGTCAAGTCTTCCATACGCTCTCGCATTGTTTCGGTAGATTTCTGGTATGCATCTTTCATCGCCTCAGCAACTAGCTCAGATAGTACCTCCAAACCTTTATCCACAGCTTCTTGGGTAATTTCAGCCCGTATAGGTTCCTGGTTCCCACTCATGACCACCTTAACTAAGCCACCGCCAGCTTCGCCCTGGATCTCCATCTGTTCGAGATCCTCTTGCAATTGCTTTGCACCTTCTTGCACTTGCTGCGCTTTTTGGATTGCCGCAGCTAGCTCTTTCATTTTGCCGAGGCCGAAGCCAAATCCCTGTCCTTGTCCTTGTGGCATGATTTTTTTATGGTTAGTTAATGTGCTTGGTCCGTTCGATAATTTACAGATTAGTCCCTGAAGAAACTTCAAATCGAACTGTTTACTATGATACTGAGAGTCTACCCTAAGAGGCGTAAAGGGAATCTACTTTCTATGTGATTTGTGGAAATTCGCCTAGCATTTTGACCTCTGGCTTGAGTAATAAGGACCAATTCTCCTCAACTTTTTGCTGGACATAATGAATCAGATTGAAGATATCAGTCGCTGTAGCGTGGCCAGAGTTGAGAATGAAATTAGCATGCTTTTGAGCAACTTGCGCTCCTCCTAATGAATATCCTTTCAATCCTGATTGTTCAATTAACCACCCGGCAGTCCGAGGAAGAGGGTTTCGAAATACACTGCCACAACTTGGCCAATCATAGGGCTGTGTACTAAGGCGATGGTCCAAGTGAGATTGAGTAGTTGCCTTGACTTGCTCGGCAGTTTGGTTGGCATGAAGTTGAAACACTGCCAGCACAACGGGTTGCGGGGATTGCTGTAGTATAGATGACCGATATTGAAAAGCCATTTGTTCAGGATCTAGCACCCGAATAGTCCCATCTATATCAAGGACATGAGCCTCAACTAAAACATCAGCGGTACATCCACCATGGGCCCCTGCATTCATAACCAACGCTCCTCCCACAGTCCCAGGAATACCCACAGCCCATTCCAGACCAGACCAGCCTCGTTTAGCAGCTTGCCACGCGAGTTTGGGTAACGGCTCACCGGCATAGGCTATGACCTGACAAGTTTCAGTAACGAAGTTTCTTTGACGTAAATATCGAGTTGAAATTACTAAGCCAGGTAAACCCTGATCGCTAATCAGCAAGTTTGACCCCGCCCCCAAAAAGATTATGGGCAGCTTCTGCTCATTCGCCCAAGCATAGCTTGCTTGTAATTCTTCCAGGCTATTGGGAGCAATAAACCATTCAGCGGCTCCTCCCACCCGGAAAGTCGTCATGTCTGCCAAACCCACATGAGATTGAATTTCGCAGCTACCATTGTCAATGAAAATGGAGGGTGAAGACTGGGTCATTGTAAAACAACCTCAGGTGAGGGCTTTGAGGAAACCTGATAATAAGCAAGCAGGTCTGGAATGATTCGATTCAAATCCCCTGCTCCTAGAAATAAAACGATATCACCAGCTTGCAAATGTACTTGCAAAAAATCGATAGCATTGGTCAGCTTAGGTTGGCAAGTCACTGCAGAATGGTTGGTTGCGATTGCTTCTGCCATCTTTTGACCGTCAATTGTGCCAGGATTAACTTCCCCCGCACTATAAATGTCAGTAACAATGACTAAATCTGCATCTTGGAAAGATCGGCTGAACTCTTCTAAAAAGGTAGCTGCGCGGCTATAGCGATGGGGTTGAAAGACAGCCACAACACGCGATTGAGAATAGGTTGCCGCTGCCGATTGTGCCTGGAGCTTAGCCGATGCCAAGGTAACCTGAATTTCACTAGGATGATGAGCATAATCATCTACAAAACAAATGCCTTGGGCTTCTCCATAAATCTCGAAGCGGCGCTTAGCACCGGAAAAAGTCCGCAGGGCATTTGCAATAGTAGGAAACTCTAATCCTACGTAACGACCAATCGCAACTGCTGCTAGGGCATTGCTAAGATTATGTTGTCCTAATAGAGGCAGGTCTAACTGCCCTAGACAATCACCGCGTTCCAAAACCTGTACGGTTGTTCCTTGCCCTGAATAGTCGATGTTTTGGACAGTGTAATCTGCTGATCTTTTGGCATTTAGACTGTAGGTAATCATGGGCCGAATGGTTGCCGATGTCAGAAAACGCTCTGTGATGGTTGGGCAATCGACTGAAACAATCAGGATATGACAATGATCCACAAACTGCTGAAAGATGTCGACTACTTGATCCAAAGAAGTGTAATGATCTGGGTGATCGAGTTCAATATTTGTAATGACGCCAATGTGAGCTAAAAACTTAACGAGTGACCCATCTGACTCATCTGCCTCAGCAACTAAATAGGGGCTATCGCCAGTGCGGGCATTCCCTCTCCACGCAGCCACTTCTCCACCCACAATGATGGTTGGATCCAAACCAGCCTGTAACAATAAATAGCCCACCAAGCTACTCGTGGTTGTTTTGCCATGAGTCCCAGCGATGGCGATGCTTTGAGGGAACTCTTGAATGAGAGCTGCTAGTACGTCAGAACGATGAAAGATGGGGCATCCCGCTGTCAAAGCAGCTTGATATTCAGGATTATCCTTATGAATGGCTGTTGAGCAAATCACCTGGGGTGGGGAAGCGGGGGAATGGCCTTGGCGAAGCTGTTCGATATTAACAGCCTCTTGCCGCGAGAAGATTCGGGCTCCCTCAGATTCTAATTTTTGGGTGATGTGATTTGCCCGAGAATCCGACCCAGACACGGGTAAGCTCCGTTTGAGCAGAATATGCGCCAGTGCAGACATGCCGATACCGCCTATACCAATGAAGTGAATGGGACGGCCACTTAAATCGACTGCACTTTGCATTTCTGTGTTTCGCTCCTTCTCGGCCCACACCTAGTTACACGCGACATCATAGCAGGAACTCTAAAAAATTCGGTCCCTTTCCCTTCTTTCGGTCAATCTTCATCAAATTTATTTGATCCTAATGTTGCTCACCCTGTCGGCAATCTTTGGACCCTTGGTCATTCAAGGATGCAACATGCTTCAGATTAGTGAGTTGTTGACTCTCACTCTTGCAAAGCCTGTGGTGGCCGCCAATATTGCTTTAATTTTCTTCTGTAAACTTTTTAATGTCTTTCGACTAATGATGTCAATCTGTTTAGCGGTGAGTTTCTCGCCGAGACTACGGTATACCAATATGTAATCATTTGTAATGGTCGGCATGGTATTGTTTGCGATCGCACCTCCAAGACATCCACCCAAGTGAAGTCACCCATGAGCGAACCTCCGTTAGCATCCATCAAAATTGTTTTAGTTGAGCCTGCAGGCCCCCTCAATGTTGGGGGCATAGCCAGAGTCATGAAAAATATGGGTTTGGGGCAGCTAGTACTGGTCAACCCCCACTGTGATCCCCTGGGACCCGAAGCGCAGCAGATGGCCGTTCATGCCTTTGACGTCTTATCCCAAGCTAGAACGGTACAGACCTTGCCAGAGGCTCTAGAAGGATGTCAGCGAGTCGTTGCCACGACAGCCCGACAAAGAAGATTACAAGTCGTCACGCAGCCCCCCAAACAGATTCTGCCCTGGCTATTAACTGATTCAGCCGCATTGATCTTTGGTCCCGAGGATCGGGGACTCAGTAACGAAGAGCTCTACTATGCCCAAGCTTTTCTACAAATTCCCACGAGTCCTGATTATGCGGCATTGAATTTAGCCCAGGCCGTCACGATTTGCTGTTACGAGTTGCGTCAATGTTCCCTCGTCCCCCTTGACAACCCGCCTACTGAGACTAAAATTGCGGTGTCGAATCTCCCTCAAGCGGAATTGGCCCCCTTCCAACAAATGGAAGCGTTCTATCAAGCTTTAGAGCTGACCTTATTGGAAATTGGCTATCTGTATCCACATACAGCATCCGCACGGATGCAGAAACTACGACAGCTCTTTAACCGTAGTCAGCTTTCTACCCAGGAACTCGCCATGTTAAGGGGTATGATTCGTCAGGTACACTGGAAAATTCAGGCAAATTGATTAAAATACTCATAATCTTCAGCAGTCGGCCATGCTTTAAGGTTTGCATTAAGCTTTGAGCCTGTTCGGGAAGATTGAGGAAGGATTTTGTCCTTTGTATCATTGTGCTCCATCACGTCCATAGCCAAATTTCTTAGTTCAGGAGAGGGTGGTGCTTCAACACTCCAGGCAATCTTTGACTTCACGACAGCAGCGCCAATTGTGGCAGCAGCGCCGGAGAATGCATCAAACGCGTCGAGCGATGCGCAAACAACAGCTCTTACAGCAGCAAACCCAACGTCAGCCTCAGTCGGCCCATGTCCAGGTAGCCTCTTCCCCCTCTCAGGGGAAGAGGACCAAAGTGATCCCTCAACAGTCAGTTACTGTAGGACGCTCAGCACATCCCAAACATCCACGCCAATCTACCCCTCATTCCCCTAGAACGCGATCAAATTTTTGGGGATGGTTTGCCTATCTTACTCGTTTGATGATTGTTGGCTCTGGGGTCGCTGCGATCGCAGGCACCGCATTGACGATCATGGATCCCAAACAGGACGTCGTGTCTTCTCCCCCTCCCTCTGTTTCCTCTGATCTATCCCCCAATGCTCTAAACTCCCTTGTAACGACGAGCAATGCTGGACAATCTACTCAGCCTAAGACCTTTAACTCACAGCTTGATCGTCCACAATCTCTGTTCTACCGATGGTCTCAAGAGCCTCGGCTAACGCGACTCATTCGAGAAGGGCAAGAGCTATCGGCGATTAAACAGCAGATTCAAAAATGGTCTGTGGCTCAACCCGGACTTAAGCCCGTGATGTTTTTCCTTAATCCCAATACTGGAGAATATCTCGATATCAACGGCGCAAAAAGCGTGTCAGCCGCAAGCACCATCAAAATCCCTATTTTGCTCGCGTTTTTTGAAGAAGTGGATGCAGGGACGATTGACTTGAATGAACCCTTGGTGATGCGCCAGGATCTGGTGGCCGCAGAAGCTGGCTCAATGCAATATCAGCCTGTGGGTACCCAGTTTTCAGCATTGGAAACGGCGGAATACATGATCGCAATTAGCGATAATACTGCCACTAATATGCTGATTGATCGTTTAGGCGGAGCCGAGAAACTGAACCAGCGGTTTAAATCCTGGGGTCTAAAACACACTGCTATTCGCAATCTTTTACCAGACTTAGAGGGAACCAATACCGTCAGTCCTCAAGATATGGCAGCCTTAATGCTAAAGCTCAGTGATGAGAGTCTCTTGTCTGCTACCAGTCGTGAGCAAGCGTTAGATATTATGCGCCAGACCGTCACCAATACCCTACTACCTCAAGGCATCGACAAAGATGCCAGTATTGCGCACAAGACGGGCGATATTGGTTCTGTAGTCGGAGATATTGGCCTGATCGACATGCCCAATGGGCAGCACTATGTGGCCGCTATCCTGGTGCAGCGACCCCATAATGATCCCCGTGCCCAAGAACTGATTCGTAAGATTTCTAAACTTACCTACAAAACGTTTCGGAATCAGGATCAATCTGTTGCAAACCCTGCCACAGCGTTGGACAATTAGCAAATATCATGTTGGCAATACGGAATTCAAGGAGTGTCCATGGGATCATGGCAACCTATTCCTCCCATCACTATTGATCGGAGCTACCTCCAAGAATGCTCCGACGGTGACCCAGCCTTTGAGCAAGAACTCCTGCATCTGTTTGTGGATGATACTCAACAACATTTGGTGAGCTTAAGGGCTGCGATCGCAACCCAGAACTTCGATATTGCCAGACAAGAAGTGCACCATATTAAGGGAGCCAGCGCTCATGTGGGTGCCGTAACAATGTTTGCGATCGCAGCAGCAGTCGAAGCCCAAATGAAGGAGAATACCACGCCTCTCAGTCTTCCTTTGGTGAGCCAATTGGAAACAGCTTATCAAGATGTCGTTGCCCAGACTAAGCAATGGGATCAGGAACCGACAATACTCAGTTAAGCTGTAGATTCAGGACATCAACGAACAGGTTGCTTGAAGTCAATATCCTGGGTCTTGTATGAACGATTAGGAGCATTGCGGAAAGAACTTGTCCCTCTATGATTCCCTTCAATACATTGTTCCTATGCGCTTCATTGATCAAACCGAAATATTTGTCAAAGCCGGTAAAGGGGGAGACGGGATGGTAGCGTTTCGGCGCGAAAAATACGTGCCTGCGGGGGGACCTGCTGGTGGGAATGGGGGTCGAGGCGGATCGGTGATTCTTCAGGCTTCAACCCATCTCCAAACTCTCCTGGACTTCAAATACAATCATCAATTTATTGCGGAAGATGGGAAGCGTGGCGGCCCCAAAAATTTGACGGGTGCCTCTGGGCAAGATCGTCTGATTGAAGTTCCGTGCGGCACAGCCATTTACGATGCTGACACCATGAACCTGCTGGGAGATTTAACGATCGATGAGCAAACCCTGACCGTTGCCCAGGGAGGTAAAGGGGGGCTGGGAAACAAGCATTTTCTCAGCAACCGCAATCGCGCACCAGAACATGCCTTGCCTGGCTTGCCCGGAGAAGAATATCGACTCCGTCTAGAGCTAAAATTATTGGCGGAAGTTGGCATTATTGGCTTACCCAACGCTGGCAAATCGACCCTCATTTCAGTGTTGTCTGCCGCTCGACCCAAAATCGCCGACTATCCCTTCACAACGTTAATTCCCAACTTGGGCGTCGTCCCTCGTGCGACCGGGGATGGCACCGTCTTTGCAGATATCCCTGGATTAATCGAAGGGGCTCATGCGGGCGTTGGTTTAGGCCATGATTTTCTCCGACATGTAGAGCGGACCCGACTGTTGTTGCATCTTGTTGATGCCACTACGGATCATCCTGAGCAAGACTACCAGATCATTCAACAAGAACTCTCGGCCTACGGTCAGGGATTACAACACCGCCCTCAACTGGTGGTGCTGAACAAAATAGACGCAATGGACTCCGATCAGCTCCATCAAAGGCAGGCCCACCTAGAGCAGATTAGCGGAGGTCCCGTTTACTTAATCTCTGCAGTGGCGCAACAAGGCTTAGACGTTTTACTCCAAAAGGTTTGGGGAATGCTGGATCAGCTCTCTGACGAGAGAGCTGATTCCCCACTGTCTATTCTGGACTCACCCATCTTAAGAGAAACGTAAATTTAGCTGGAAAGAAGTTGAATTATCATTCAATTTGGGAAAGATTAAGTAATAATACGGTATACATTAGCGAAGCTCGGCAATGTAAACTTCGGTTACAGAATTTCTGAGTAACGCTAGGCATAAAGACACGGGTGGCTTCTAGGGTATGCAAGACGTTATCACGGCTGATCAAAATCAACTGCTACTCATTGACGATGATCCAAATCTGATTCTTTTGGTGAAGGATTACTTAGAATTGCGTGGGTATGAAGTGACAACGGCCAAGAATGGCCGGGAGGCTTTGCGCGTTCTTGAGAAGAGTATCCCGAATCTCATCATCTGCGATGTGATGATGCCAGAGATGGACGGCTATGCGTTTGTTAAACGCGTTCGAGACAACCCTCAGACCAGCTATCTCCCTGTCCTCTTTCTGTCAGCAAAGGGGCAAATTCAAGATCGAGTGACGGGTTTAAATACCGGGGCTGATGTGTATATGATTAAACCTTTTGAGCCTGATGAGTTGGTGGCTCAAATTGAAGCATCATTGAAACAAGCCTCACGAATGATGCAGAAACAATCCAATTCCCTTGAAGGGGAACTATCGATTCAGGTTCCCTTTGATGTTGATTTAACCCCTACGGAAACCAAGGTTATTCAGCTGGTGGCCAAAGGGATGTCTAATCGGGAGATTGCTGATGACTTAAGCGTGAGCCAGCGAACGGTAGAGAGTCACGTCAGCAACATGTTAGGCAAGACTGGTTTAAACAACCGTACAGAACTTGCTCGCTGGGCAATTGAACAACGGATGGTTTAGGCACTGTTGCGGGAACGCTCAAGCCACAACAACCACAACATCAAAGTCAAAATCCCAACCTGCAGCATCAAATTTGGGAGCGTAGTGGAGACGGTCTGCCCTGCTAGCAGCTGAAAGAAGAACACCACCGCACCCACAAAGGCAGAGCCAGCAAAGGCAACGTAAAAGAAGCGCCTCAAACCCCGGTAAGGCGACTTTAACTCGGCACGCAATTGTTTAAGTTGCTCCTGGTTTAATGAAGACCGGGAAGGTTTGGGTGCAGGGGGCTGGGACATGGATCACCATCAATCGTTTTTGTTAGAGTTTTCCCGGCGATGGGCCATCTGACATTGCGCCTGAATAGGGCGGCAAGCCTTATAATTTAGCCACTTCCTGAGGTTGTGGATCGGCTTGCGGAGCGAGATTAGAATGAGGGGTAGCTTGTTCAATCATTTCCACCAGTTCTCGCTCAAAGGTCAATTGGGCCCGATTGGTCCGCCCACCAATATAGAGTTGGTCATCCGCCGTTAATAGCCAGATTTGAGAATGGGACACATAGCTCATGATTACGCCAATCATCAGCAACCCAAACCCGGCATAGATCCAAGGAATACCTGGATCGGCCTTGATTTGTAGCCCTGTGCTACCGACCAGTTCCACTACCTTTAGACTAATGTCATTGACATCGGTAGACATGCCGGTTCTCACAGTTGAGACAAGCTGACCGGATTCATCATAGACCACGACAGTGCCCTGCAAATCCGTTGTTAGTAGGGTTACGCCTGCACTGAGATCGGGTTTTGTTGGCACCCATGTTCCCCATATCCTGCCCCCGCCAGGGGTTTTTAGGGGAGCCATGGGTAACTGCAAGACGGGGCTGTTATTGAGCTGGACTCGCACTGCCGCAATGGACCAGTCCGCCTGATAGAGGGTTACCCCCTGATGTTTGAGGGGCTGATTCACGTGGATTGTCTGCCGATCCAATTCGTTATTGTCCTCATCCACAATGGATAAGTCAGAGTAGAATTGGTCGATCTGGCCTTCGGGAGTGTAATCTATCCAAAATCGATTCACTTGTACGGCCCAGTCCTTGGGAATTTGGGCTCCAGACCAAGGTCCCGATTTAACAATATTGCTAACCTTGGCAGTGGTGCCGCTGGGAATCATTTCTTGGGCCATAAAGCCTGTGAGAGATCCCCAAATCGAACCGAGCAAGATCAAGATCATACTGGCATGGACGATGATCGGACCAATCCGTCCGGCCATGCCTTTGCGGGCATAAAGACTCTGGTCTTCTTCAAAGATTTTGTAGCGGTTCTTTTGTAACGCCTCAATCAGAGAGGGTCTCTGGGCCGGATCAAGGGTCGTACTCAGAGCGAGTTTTTCAAACTGACGGGGTTTTTTATAGAATTTCCAGCTCTGCGCTGCTTTGAGGGCTGGCAACTGACGCATAAAGGTACAGGCCGTTAGACTGGTACCAAACAGGATCAGCAGCGACAAGAACCACCAGGTCGCATACACATGATCTAACCCTATCGCCACCAACACTTTCCAGGTTAAAAAACCAAACAGAGCTGGCTCCTCAGGATAATTGGCCTGATAAAACTCTAGGGACTGGCCCTGTTCAATGACGGTGCCGGAAATGCTAAAGAGTGCGATCGCAAGTAGCAAGACAATTGCCAGTCGTAAATCCGCCAAAACAGGCACTAACGTTTTTTTGAAGAAGGCTTGAGGTTGGCCAAGGTTAGAGGTCATGGGATTGGATCAAGGAGTGGGAAAGCAACAGGATTATGCACTAGGCAAAACATGGTTAAGCAAGGAAAATACACCAAAAGCAACGAGGATAACGCCACTAGTGGGAGTAATCCAGGCTGACCATTGACGGATAGCTAAGAATCGCTTGATCACTGCCGTAAACGTTCCTGCAATGATCAGCGGAGCAGTATAGCCTGCCGTGTACGACAATAACAGACCACCGCCCAGAATAGGATCCTGAGTACTTGAGATCCAGGCCAATAAGGTTGCTAAAACAGGGGTGCTACAGGGAGAAGCAACCAAGCCAAAGGTCAATCCCAACAAAAAGGACCGTATCCCTCTGGGCAGTTGCTCAGAAATCAGGTCAACCCCGGAGAAACTAGGCAGCTGCAGGGGGAGCGCCTCTAGCAAGTTGAGTCCCATGATGATTGCAACCAAGCTGACGCCAATGGCCAGACCAACGCCAATTTGGCCATAGATTCGACCCAATAGCGCTGCACCAATCCCCAAACCTGCTAGGGTTAGGGCCAAACCTAAACAAAACCAAATCGATTGGGCCATTGCCTGCCATCGATTCTCCGTTTCATAACCGCCAATATAGCCCACCGTAATCGGCAACATCGACAAGGTGCAGGGGGTGAGACTGGTTAACAGTCCCGCCACAAAGATAATGCCAACGCTCAGAACAGAGAGATGGGAAAGTTGGGTGGCGACGATCGCATTCGCGAATTGTTCAAGGTGATAGAGCTGAATTTCCAGCGTTTCCAGCATAGGAGGAAGCTACTTCAACGCAACTTACAATCAGGTGTTCGTATATTGATCTTAACGAAGTCTGTCTTGTCGGCGTTGTTTTAACCGCTGTTTTTTGGCTGCCAGTCTTGCTCTAGGAGCATTTTGTTGAGACAAGGTAGGAGCTGTAGACCGAGATGAGTGCATCTTATTGATTATCCGACGCCATAGAGATGACCTTTTGCGTTGGCGAACTAACTTGAGCGACGTTGCTTCTCTAGACTGGCGATAAGCCGGGGAATCTTTCAGCCCATTCGCAGGGGAGCGATGTCTAGCAGTGGCAATGGAAGAGTGATCGCCGACTAGGCGAATTAAAGAGGGAGATGCGCCTGCTTGATGAGGGATAGCCACTACTTCTGCACTTTGACTCTCACGAGCAGCCCGAATCAATAGCCCCGCTATCAATAAGCTGGAAATCATGGAATTTCCCCCATAACTAAATAGGGGAAGGGGGAGTCCCGTGGTCGGCAACACGCCAGTCACAACGCCAATATTAATTAAGGACTGGCCGACCAGAAAAATCATGGCTCCAATCGCGATCAAACGTTGAATAGGATGGGTTGATTTCATCGCCACCCGCAGGGCCAAAATACTGTAAGTTCCCAGTAATAGTAAAAAGCAAAATCCCCCTAACAAACCAAACTCTTCAGCAAACACGGCAAAGATAAAGTCCGTATGCTGAATCGGCAAATAGGAGAGCTTGAGTTGTGATTCACCGAAGCCAGTACCAAGAAGGCCCCCTGAGCCAACGGCCAATAAGCTCTGATAGAGCTGATAACCATCCCCAAGAGAATCGGCCCAAGGATTCAAAAAAGAAAGGATCCGACTTTGCTGGTAGGGATTTTGCAGAATACTGATAGCCGCTATACCGACCCCCACAAGTGCCGTTAGCAGCAGAGACTGATACCGCAAGCCCGCTGCTAAGGCAATCAGCCAGAGGGTCATGCCACACAAAGCAGTCGTGCTGAGATTCGGCTGTACTAGTATCCCCAAGAGGGTCAGGGAAAACAAAAATAGCCACCATAGTCGTTTGCTTAGCGTTAAGCGAGACCAACGATGGAAGATGTAGGCACTCTGCATAATCAGAAAAGGCTTGATCAGTTCTGACGGTTGGAGCGGAAAGGGACCAATATCAATCCATCGAGTGGCACCATTAATGGTCATCCCTACGCCAGGGATTTTTGTGGCAAAAATTAACCCTAAGAATAAAAAGAATCCGAACGCGGAGACTTTTATCAGCTTTTGTAACGGAATATGAATAGCGGTGCAGAACCCCATCAATCCCAAGCAAACTCCCAAAAGCTGGCGTTTGGAATAGTAGAGGCCATCCCCTGATTCAATCGCCCCCGCATGATAGGACGCCGAAAACAGCACCACGAGGCCAATCCCTAACCAGAATAGGGTTAACCAATGGAGGAAACGAGCTTCGGCAGCCCATTCTGCTGTCGAGTAAAGGGGGGAAGGAATGAGGCGACGTATCTTCACAACCAGTATGCCCCAGCGGTAAGTCGAGGCCAGTATAGCAGACCCACCTGGGAAGTGAAGGGAAGCGAACACTATTGAGAGTCAGAATCTTGGAAGAGGGGCGTACTTAAATAGCGTTCGCCAAAACTGGGCTGAATCATGACAATGAGTTTATCTTTGCTTTCAGGTCGTTTTGCCACTTGGATGGCGGCACAAAGGGCTGCGCCTGATGAGATCCCCGAGAGAAGTCCCTCTTCTCGGGCTAAGCGCCGACCATAGGCGATCGCATCTTCGTCTTTCACAAGTACCACTTCATCTATCAGATCCACGTTTAAAACAGGTGGGACAAATCCAGCCCCGATCCCTTGAATTTTGTGGGGACCTGGCGATCCGCCGGATAAAATAGGGCTACCTTCTGGTTCTACTGCGATCGCACGAAACGATTCCTTGCGAGCCTTCAACACTTCTGCTACTCCCGTCAGAGTCCCGCCAGTGCCTACCCCTGCAATTAAAAAATCCACCTGACCATCGGTATCTGCCCAAATCTCCTCCGCCGTGGTTTGCCGATGAATTTGGGGATTTGCCGGATTGCGAAACTGCTGCAGCATATAGGCATTGGGTAGCGTATCCACTAACTCTTGTGCCCGTTCAATACAGCCCCGCATTCCTTCTGTCCCTGGCGTCAGTTCCAACTGCGCCCCGTAGGCCCGCAACATGGCTCGACGTTCTGCGCTCATGGTTTCTGGCATCGTTAAGATCAGCCGATAACCTTTCGCAGCCGCCACCATTGCTAAGGCAATGCCCGTATTGCCAGAGGTCGGTTCTACCAAAACCGTGATGCCAGGATGAATCAATCCCTGTTTTTCAGCAATGGCAATCATATTGCTGCCAATCCGATCTTTGACCGAAGCCGAGGGGTTGAGGCTTTCGAGTTTGATCACAATCTTGGCTAAGCATCCTTCTGCCTCAGGAATGCGATTTAGTTGAATGAGAGGCGTTTTACCAATCAGCTCAGTAATATCGTGGGCAATACGCATAGTGAAAGTCCCTGCTTATGGATTTAGTCGAGGACGGGGAACGTTGGTAAATCAATACATAGGGTCTTCTCTTAGCTTAGATGTAATACATTAAGTCAATTTGCTGTTTTGCATCTTTGCGATCGCATAAATCTTGCAACGTACAATTTTTGAGTACAGTATTCGCAGCCTGATCCGCTTCTTGCCAAATTTCATGGACGACAGCCTTCTCTGCGGTCAGATCGGCTTGGGGCATGGTCCCTGGCTGAGCATCTCTCCCTTCAATACAATTAATGATTTCTAAAAGCGTGATCTTCCAGGGTTCACGGGCTAGCAAATATCCCCCTCGGGCACCGCGCTGAGAACAGACTAGACCTGAACGACGCAGGGTGGCGAGGAGCTGTTCTAAATATCGATCCGGAATATGCTGCTGAGCTGCAATTTGGCGGATTTGTAGCGGCTCCCCTTGAGGATAGTGATCCACTAACGAAAGCAACGCCAAAACCGCATACTCGCATTTACATGACAATTCCACAGGGCAAGCCCCACTGAGGCAACGACAGCCTTTGACCTAGTATACTCCGGTTCTCCATCGGAGTTTGGGGTTCATGGTATCTGAGAAGTATCTAAGAAAGGGATAGGACGGGAGGAAGAGGGCCACACTTCAGCCTAACTCAATCCCCATCCAGCGATACAGCCACAAAATTCCCTGCTGATAGCCTGTCCATATATGAGCCCCAGCCATCATACACAGTAATGCCCCCATTACCAGAAAGGGACCAAAGGGAATCACCTGAAATTGTCCGATTTTGCCAAATAATCGACCGCCTAACCCTACGATTGAGCCCACCAAACAGGCTAGGAATAGGGTGAGTAGCATATAACGCCAGCCCAACCAAGCTCCAATCATGGCCATCAGTTTGCTGTCTCCGCCCCCCATAGCCGGGCGACCGAAGGCCAGGGTAGCCAGGAAGCCAATCACATCAATTAACCAGATCCCAGCGGCGACTCCTAAGGCACCGAAGGTAAATCCCTGGACAGCACCAGTGAGACCATTTTGATGCCAGCCGACTACGATTTGAAACGTGACGCCTGAAATTACCCCCAACTGAGTCAGGGGATTGGGTAGTAACATTACATCTAAATCAATCAAAGCCAGGGAAATCAGCACGCTGGCAAAGAGCCAATAGCCCAAGGTTTGCAGTTGATAACCAAACAGCAGAAAAATCCCCAGAAATAGGCAGGCCGTGGTTGCTTCAACTAAGGGATACCGACTGGAAATAACGGTTTTGCAATATCGACATTTACCTTGGAGCCACAACCACCCCAACACAGGAACATTGTCATAGGGCTTGAGAGGGGTATGACATTGAGGACAACGAGAGGGGGGATGAAGCAGAGATAATCCTTCTGGTAGCCGATAAATCACGACATTCAAAAAGCTACCCACCGAAGCTCCTAGGCTAATCACCAACCCATAAATAAAGATTTCAGCCCAACTCATATCTTTACGCGTTCAGGTATAAGCTCACCCTTCGGATCCTTTAATACCGTCTAGTGCTTCTCCTTGATGGGTGAGGGGAGGAAACCTCTACCTGAGAAGTTTATCTCCTATAGGGAGGATACCCATCTCTAATTGGGTTCTACATCTTCGGATTGGGGAACATCTTCAATTTGCATTTGATCCACAGAAATAAAACATTCGTGGGGCAATAATATGGGTTGCTCAGAGAAAATGAGTTGCCCCCGACCCGTATTGCGGTCCATCGCCACACCAATCGGTGGTTGTGCATCAATGTGGATTTGGCAATAGGCTTGATACGTCTCACGAGCCGATGCCAACATCATTTCTGGAGACGGCAATTGCACAGGCTCAGAAATTCGATTTTGATCAGGGGGATTATGAACGTAAGTCACTCGAATATCTCTGTTTTATTAGGTTTAATTACCTGTAATTTGTAGCAAGAAACCCCTATTTCAGCAAGAGCCAAGATAGTATTAGTCGGTAAAATTTTGCCTTTATTCTCAATTTTTAAGACGGCCAAGTCTCACATCAGCAGAGAAGAAGTGGGTTTAACTCAGAAATAAAATTGAAGAGTTAATCTCGCGATCAGTTTATTGCGAGATATCCCGATCAGCGACTCATCCTTGTTTGGGGAGGCAATAAAACGAAATTATTCTAAAATGCGATGGATATATTATTGGCAGTTTAGTCTGAATAGATTAATGACAGCCAATCAATATTATGGGGAAACAACGGGATCTGGATCTATCCCTATTGGCAATAGCAGACTTTACCAAAGTTAGTGAAGTTGTGCATACTAACCTCTACATCTTGGATTTAACCCAACAATGAGCGAACGACCCACTCGACCGACTCAATCCAATCTGGCGAAACGGAAACCGAAAAAAACACAGTCGCGAACATTGATGTTGACATTGGGTGGCGCTGCATTGCTAGTCGTGGGAGGCGCTGTCGCTTTTTTTCTGCTACCCGGTGATAAGCCAGCAGGGCCATTACCTCTGGGCTCCAAAGTTGTGCCTAGAGATGTGATGTTAAGTGTGACGCTCAATACTGAGACCAATAAGTGGCAAAGAATTGCCCAGTTTGGCACGATTGATACTCAAAAAACATTACGCCAAAGGTTGCAAGAGCTAGAAACGCAAGTTTTGGAGCCGAATGGCCTTTCCTATGCCGCCAATATCCGGCCCTGGTCTGCCAATCAACTAACTATGGCTCTGTTGCCTCCGACCGTCGAATCAGTAGAAGTGCAGAGCCAACAGGCTACGATTTGGGTCATCCCTATTCGTGATCAAGGCCGATTTGAGACGGTATTTAAGAATAAGCTGACCTCAGTCAATGAGGTTGAGACACGCACCCATCAACAGATCACCGTTCACGAATTTGACGCAGACGATGGCAAACGCTACGGCTTTGCCACTTTAGACAATCGCTGGTTGGTGTTTACGGAAGCCGATGCACCCATCAATGCAGTCATCGATACCTATAAAGGCAAACCTGCTTTGGCAGATATTCCTCGCTATCAAGAGGCTCTGAAGGAGATTGAAAGCGAAGATGCGATCGCAAAGATCTATATCAATGTCCCCATTGCTGCAGCCCAGATCAGTCAGGTGCCCTTGTCTCCAGCTAGCAAAGAGCGGATTCAGGACATTCAGGCCATTGGGTCCACAATCCGATTAGTGAATGATGGTATCCAGTTTAAGGCGATCTCCTGGCGGAAGCCAGATGCCAAAGAAACCCTAGAGGTAAAAAATGATGCCAAAGAGATTGCCAAGCATTTACCTCAAGATACGTTGATAATGACATCTGGCGGTAATTTTCAGCAGGTATGGCGAGACTACGCCCAAGGTAATTTAGCGAAGCTGGTGTTTCCCCTCAATCCCAAAGCCTGGAATGATGACATCAGTAAACGTACTGGCATCGACTTCAATAATCAGTTTGTGAACTGGATGGATGGTGAGTTTTCTGGTGCGATCGTGCCTGCTCAAGACAAAGACAACAAAGGTGTCGGGATCGTCTTACTGGCTAAGGCGAAAGACCGAACAATTGCCAATCAAGCCTTTCGAGCCTTGGATAATGCCATGCGCGATCGCTTCGACTTCCTGGTCGCAGAATCCAAAATCGATAACAAAACCGTGATCACCTGGAAAGTGCCGCCCGGACTACCTATTGCAAGTCATGGCTGGTTGGACAATGATGTGGCGTTTTTGACCCTTGGGGCTCCGATTGCCAACCGCTTGCTGAAACCTCCGAAGGAAAATTTGACTCAATCGGCCAGCTTTCAAGGGGTAACCAATTCGGATTTGAATCCAAATAATGGTCATTTCTATATGGATATGCCGCGGATGTTGGGGTTACTAGAAACCAATCCCCTATTGCCCAAACTCACACCAGAGACCACGCAGTTCATGAAGGGGATTGAAGCGATTGGCGTGACTACGGCCATCAACAATGAGTGGAGTACGCGCTACGACATTCATGTCAAACTAAAAACAGGATCGTAGTCTGAAGCGCGCTAGTGTGACAGACAACAGGTCCATGAACTCAGGATTGGAGGTTTCCTATGGCTGCTAAGTTGGATGACGCGACCATTCGCGAGCGGGCACAGTCTCTACCCGATTGGACGACGGACGGCCAGTCATTAAAGATTACCCGTAAGTTCAAGGATTTTTTGGCTGCAATGGCTTTTGTGAATAGCTTGGTGGATCCTGCTGAAGCGGCAGGACATCATCCCGACATTTACATCAGCTATAACCAGGTCGACATTACCCTAACCACCCATGATGCTGGGGGGCTGACGGATATGGATTTCCAAATGGCCCAAACCATCTCTAATTTGTAGCGCTGACCCTGCTGGACAAACAACCCATGAGTAGCCGCACCCAGCTACCCAGTCTTTCCGAGGTGTGGTTGCAAACCTTAGGATGGCAGCCCACCCCTGAACAACAGCATCAATTTGTAGAGCTGTTTCAGCATATCTTGGCGGCCAATCAGCAGCTCAATTTAACGCGGATTACAGAGCCCCAAGACTTTTGGGAAAAACACTTGTGGGATTCTGTGGCGGGTATTGGCCCTTGGTTACCGCATGAGCCCCCGCTGCCCAGTGGGTTGCAAGATCTATCGTCTGATTTACCCTTTGACAGTAGCCAACCCTTACGGGTGATTGATATTGGTACTGGCGGCGGCTTTCCAGGATTACCGATCGCAATCATCAAACCGACCTGGCAGATAACCCTGCTCGATTCCACGCAAAAAAAGCTGACCTTTTTGGCACATGTCACAGCGGAGCTGGGATTGGAGAATGTGGTGATGTGCTGCGATCGCGCTGAAAATCTGGGCCAATACTCTACCTATCGTGAGTTGTTTGATCTGGCTTTGATCCGAGCCGTAGGTCCAGCATCCGTCTGCGCTGAATATGCATTGCCCCTTTTAGCTCTAAAGGGCTATGCCGTTCTTTATCGAGGCCAGTGGAAGACTGAGGAACAGAAAGCTTTGACAGGGGCGGTATCGCAGCTTGGGGGAGAGGTGGTTGCGGTTATGCCTGTGAATATGCCGCGATCGCAAGGCGTCAGACACTGTATCTATCTACGCAAGATCCTACCCACAGCCCCCCAATTCCCTCGGCGAGTAGGCGTGCCGACTCGGAAGCCCCTATAAACTCTTAGACCTATTTATTCCCATACACCTAACCTGAGTTCGGGATAAGGGAAAGGATTAACCGTAAGCGGAAAGAGATGCAATACAGGTTGGCCCTATGCATGGCCTGAGCAGCGCTTTTCTGCAAAGTAGATGGTTTCTGCCAAGTCTTTGAGACTTGATGGACCAATTGTTCAGCAATAGCATTGTCGTTGACACTAGCTTTGTCTGCGTTTAAGTGAACGGATGACAATCCAGATGGCCGTTCACTTGAAGGTGCTTAAAATTCTACAGTTTTTGATCTTATGGGTTGGGCAATGCAGCACAACGACTAGCCTCAAAGCTCAAAAAGAGAAAATCTTTGGCTTATGATCCGAGAGATTAAGGTTTACTAAATTTTTGTCAATGCCCGTGAGCCTGCGCCCTATAAATTACCCCATGAAATAATTTGAAACCTTATTTTTATTCGCGCTGGTTGCTTTTTCAGTGTTGTTTGGCATAATGTAGCGAGTAACTGAAAATTTTTATAAGTAGTTGCTTACACAGCCCATTTTATGGGTTTATGGTAATTTCGTATTCGATATTACGTGGGGCAAATCGTCTAAGGAGCGAATTTCAACTATGAAATTGTTAAGAATTCCTGGCTCATTGACTGCCTTAACGCTGATAGCTCTCTATAACGCTATCAGTGCTCCCTTTAGCCATGCTGCGCAGCTCGGCCTTGGAGATTCTGTAGGGTTGGACTCGAATCTAAGCACAGATACAGCACAAAGTGATATTTGTGAAGAAGAGCCTATTATTTCACCAGAAGCTCTGCAGGAGCCATCTGGTCCGTTGAGCCAATCTCTGGGACCCAATTTGATGGCTAATGCCTCTACCTCCGATGTATCAACTGGGCTGTTGTTATCTCAAACTCTAATTGCCGAGGATGGAATGCTTGATTGTGGAATCGGTGGCATTGCCCCTGAAGGTGGCCTTCCTGCGGCGGCTGGATTCCCTCTGGCTGCTGCATTGATTCCAGCAGGTGCCGCAGCTGCGGCACTTCCTTTCGTTATTGGAGACGATGACGATCCAGCAACCACCCCCCCTAGCGTTCCTGAACCTGCTGAAGCAGCTACCGCTGGTCTATTTGCTAGCTTAGGAATTGCTGGTGTGTTAGCTCGACGAAAAATGAATCGCACACGCTAAAGCCATTTGGCTGGTTTTTCCCAATGGTTATTGTCTAGATAGACATTACTCAAAGAGACGGGTTTGTTACGACTGTTATAGTGATTCGATCCTTTGAATGCCTTGGAGAGCAAATCTTCAAGGCATTTCTGTAGTTTGTTATTTTCCCTGATACTCTCATGGGCTGGGAGAACTGATTGTGGTTTGTGGGTTTAGAATATCGGGATTGTCATCCAACTGGAAATGAGATGTTGAAGTGAGATCGCGGCTCAGTGATACATCCCCAGCGACTTCGAAACCGGCATCATGAATGAGTTGGTAGACTTGATCGAGGCTATGCCCCCTCGTGGCTAAGTAGCCTTCAACAAAGAGGGAATTGGTCGGATAGAGGGCTAAAGCTTGTAGGCCCCTGAGATGACCTTCTCGTCCACCCCCAATCCGAATTTCAGCTTTGGGATTCACAAATCGGAACATGCAAAGAATGCGCAAACAGCGCTGGGGGGTGAGCTGGTTGCAGTCATAAATGGGGTTTCCAGAAATGGGAATGAGGAAGTTGATGGGAATGGACGGCACTTGATACTCGTGCAGATGATAAGCAACATCGACAATATCTTGGTCAGTCTCCCCCATGCCTGCAATCATGCCACTGCATAAATCTAAACCAGCTGAACGAGCTGCTTTTAAGGTGTTGATCCGATCTTGAAACGTATGAGTGGTAACAATATCAGGGGTATGAGCCTCACTAGTGTTGAGATTGTGGTTGAGTCGATCGAGTCCAGCTTCTTTGAGAACGGTGGCTTGTTCTTGGTCCATCAAGCCTGCGGAGAGACAGGTTTGAATACCCACCTCAGTTTTAATGCGTCGAATGATGTGAGCTAAGTGTTGAGTTCGCTCTGCCGTAGGTCCTCTGCCGCTAGATACCATGCAATATCGGTAGACTCCTTTAGCTTTGGCCGCGTGGGCTTCTTGAATAATGTCCTCTTCGCTTTTCAGGGGGTATTTTTTGATCGGGGCTTCAGAAATCTTCGACTGAGCGCAATAGCCGCAATCTTCTGGACACAGCCCGTTTTGGATATCATTGATGCGATGCAGCATGACCTGCCGACCAAAATAGGCCATCCGCACTTCTCCGGCTGCTGTAACCAAGGGCAGCAGATCGATGTCGGGGTCGGCTAATATGGCTAGGGCAAAGGTGCGGGGGAAAGTTTCGTCTGACAAGGCGATTTTGACCCACTCATTAAAATCGCTGCCCATACTTGACCTCTGACTGACTTCCCTAACGGCGTAACTTAGTCAGAATATCCTATTGCGGATCTAGTCTGACCCAAACGTTGCGCAACATTAAGTCCCATAAATGCGCCGACCATCGCCAGGGAGTAGCGTTAGCACTGAGGGATGAATTTTTTGGCCGATGGTGACTTCAATATCGCCATCCCAGTTTTCGATGGATAGGATTTTATTATCGGGTCCCTGATAGTCAAAATATTGGCACCGTTCAGCATTGCGATTAAGGGTAGACCCTTTGCGGGTCATTTGCGCTATGCCCGATCCTTTATGACGATAGGTTTCATTGGCGAAGGTCAGTTCAGGGGGAGGATTGGTGCCGACTTCTAGAGCAGTGGTGACTTCCAAAAGCGCCACTTCAACCACATCATCCTCTTCCACAGACAGCCATTGACGGCGGTTGCCATCTTGAAGCAGATACTCTAACCAGGAGTAGCCTTGGTCGCCATATATCAGTTTGCCTTCAACCACCCAGTCTGTCCCCATATATTGGACAATATCGCCCACTTCTAGGGTAAAGACGGTACGTTCAAGGGATGGCAATGCTTGGGGCTGGGATGCAAAAGGGAGGGATTTACCGGATTGCTGTCTCATGTACAGGAAAACCCCCAGAACGCCCATGATAATGATGAATAACCAAAGGTAAGCCATAGTCTGCCTCTAGAGTGCTTCAATAATAGGCCGACCAACGAGGATCGGCTTGGTACTGAACTATAACTGGATCGGTGAGCCGATTGATCTTGGCTTTACCAATGGAAATATCTGCGGGAAGTTGAAAGAGTTCGGGGAGCAAAGCTGGCGTCAGGAACCGAGTGGGAATCGTTAAGTTCTCGGGCGACAACTGTACGGGCTCTGGCGAGGCCAATACAAATCCCCAGGGGCCAAAGCTCGGCACGTTTACGGTGTAGGGATAGACTTGTAAGTCCGTCGCTGTAAGGGTGGTAGCGATACAATCCATCACCTTGGGGGCAAAGAAAGGACTAGAAGCCTGGGTGACAAAGATGCCTTGGGGGACGAGGCGAGAGAGAAGTTGTCGATAGAACCCTTGGGAGTAGAGCTTGGCGAGGGCAGGGCGATCGGGGTCGGGAAAATCGGCGATGATCACGTCAAACGTGTCTGGCAGTTGGGGCGCTAGCTTAAAGGCATCTCCAAAGATCACTTCTACTCGTGGATCATCTAGGGCATGAGCATTGCTCTCAGCGAGTACAGGATACTGACGAGCTAATTTCACGACAGCAGGATCCAGTTCAATCAGCACAACTTTTTCAACTTCCGGCCATTTAAGAATTTCCCGTAAGGCCATGCCATCACCGGCTCCAAGCACCAGAATATGGCGTCGCTGGAAATTGGTACTTAGGGCTGGATGGACTAGGGCTTCGTGATAGCGGTATTCATCGACGGTTGAAAGCTGGAGATCGCCATCGAGAAATAATCTTGTGTCATTGCCAGAGCGGGTGAGGACAATGCGCTGGTAATTGGACTGAATGCGAGTGACAATGGGGGCTTTGTAGAGGGTATTTTCTAAGCGATCGCTAAACGGAATCACGAACGGGGCAAACACACATAATCCAAGGCCGATGCAGAGGCCCCAGTAGCTCCAGGACCGCATACCCCGAAATAAACGTCCTAATCGGAACACCACGAAGGCAGGCAATGATCCGATCAGTACGGCGGTGGGAAATAATCCCAGGAGGGGTAGAAACAGGACGGGGAACGCCAGAGATCCAATTAATGCGCCAACATAATCTAAGGCCAAGACACCAGCCAGGGCGAATTTAACGTCGTGATCTTGTTCAATAATGCGCGTCAAGATGGGAACTTCGAGGCCCGAGAGAATGCCCAAAATTAGGGTTACCAAAAAGAGCCCCAGCCAAATTGGCCCATCTGCGACAAAAACAACGAATAACCCGATCGGTAAGCCAGCCGTTAAAGGGGCAATCAGCAGCTCAATTTGCAAAAAAACTTTGAGGAGCTGGCGTTGTTGATTGTCAACGGCAATGAACTGGCTAATGTAGGCTCCCAAGCCCATTGCTGCTAGAAAGCCGCCCACGGCTACGCCATACGCTAAAGCGGTATTGCCCACTAGGTAGCTTGCCAGCGTCCCTAAGAGTAGTTCTGCGGCTAAGCCAACGCTAGAAGAGATCGCAGCCGCTGCTAATAACCAGCGTTGCTGAGGAGAGGTGAGGGGAGTAGGCTCAGATCTCTGGAATGCCGCAGAGGTTGGCTCTGACCCAGACATATAACGGTTTACTTACCCATACCCAGACTGCCGCCCCGGAATCCACTATAGGATGACCGGGCGGGGGAGACGACCCAAACACCGCCACGATAGCGTCCTGAGGTCCGGGTGCCTCGACGTGCCCAATAATTGGGTTGGCGCTCTTGCCGGAGTTGAAAAGCGGAACGCTGGGTATATGCAGCCAAAATGGAAGCGGCTACAATGCCGATGGTTGCAACTGAGAAAAGTTTTGTCAGCATAGTTAAAAAGGTTGCTACTGTCATCCTAAATGAGAAAAAATCGAGCTGCACCTATGGGAGCAGGGCTGGCTTCAGGTTGCGCCAATATACGCGACCTTGACGGCCCCTAACGTCACTGCGCCTTGTTTGATGATCAGCCGCGTAGAATCTACAGGAGCATCGGGAGTGACTTCTACATAGAACCCGTAAGAACTGGGTTTTTCCAAAACGAGATAAAACGTGGCCTGACCATGAGTACTGTCAATATCGCCATCTTCATCACGCTTGAATTTGAGGGGCATGACTGCAGAGGCATTAAAAAGCTGATCGCCATTGCCATCTCTGACCATGAGTCGACAGTTGAGAGATGAAGGTGAAGTTTCATCAGCCACGGTTTTGACGACAACTTTGATCAGTTTGTTGGCACCGCCTGCATTGACTCGGTCTCCTAAATCGCTATCGCCAATGCTTTTATCGCTTAAGGTCGCTCCAGCAGACTTGGAAAACAGGCAGGTTAAACCGGCCATCAATAATCCGCCCCAAAAACCAGGCCATAAATAGCGAGTGTCAATAATGCCTTGGTTGACTCTAATACGAAAGGATACGGGCTCAGTGAGGGGCTGGTTGCTTTTGGTGGCATACTCTAGGACCTCAACCACAACATTAATCGGTTCAGACTTGGTGCTACTGATATCTAATCCTGCATCTAAGTCATCTTCTTGCCATCTTCCAGATTGTCCGTCTTCGCGCCAAATCCCTGATTCGTTCCAGGCATTTTTGAGACCTGCGGCCAAGATTTTGTCTTGCTGATCTCGGATTTGAACTTCATAGGCGAGCCAGCGATTGGTGGGAATTCTGGCGGTGACATCCACTCTAAGCGCTCCGATCGCTTGGGGTTTAATTTTGATGGGCTGTAATCGAGCGGGTTCCCCTTCTCGGGCCTGCAAGGTTTTGGAGGCTAAGGGTTTGACAAAAAAGATAGAACTCAAACCTGCCAAAATGATCATACCCACGGCGCCGAGGGCCAAGTAGACCCAAATATTCATGAACCGGCGTGTTGTTTTATATTCAACTTGACTGGGCATGGGGGTTGGTGACGGGTAACAATAAGAGATTCAGGCGAGGTGATAAACGACGGTGGACCTGCAGGCCAGTATAGCTTGGCTAGAATGCGAACAATTTGACGAGAACGTTAAGACTATGCGTGGACCTGCTTCAAAATTGAAGGATGAAATGGGCGGGATGATGCTGAATGGCACACAATAAACGGGTTGTCATTGCTCGAATAAACGAACCTTTCCCGGACAACAGCCTATGAAGCAAACTACGATCGCGGCGATCGCAACCGCTATTGTTCCCCAACAGGGCAGTATTGGTATCGTTCGCCTGTCTGGTGCAAATGCAGTATCGATTGCAAAGCAGCTCTTTCAGGCACCGGGTAACCAGCCGTGGAAGAGTCATCGGGTTCTTTATGGTTACATTCACAATCCCGTCACGCAGCAGGTGATTGATGAAGCTTTGTTACTGTTGATGCTGGCACCTCGTTCTTATACTCGTGAGGATGTGGTCGAGTTTCATTGTCACGGGGGAATGATTGCTGTTCAACAGGTGCTAGAGGCTTGTTTGCAGTCAGGGGCAGAACTAGCTCAGCCTGGGGAGTTTACTCTCAGAGCCTTCTTGAACGGTCGCTTGGATTTAACTCAAGCAGAAGGGGTGGCGGATCTAGTGGGGGCTCGTTCTCTGCAAGCAGCACAGGCGGCTCTAGCGGGTGTCCAGGGCAAGCTGGCAGAACCGATTCGGCAGTTGCGACAACGCTGTCTGGATACGCTAGCGGAAGTGGAGGCCAGAGTCGACTTTGAGGATGATTTACCCCCCTTAGATGAAGTCGCTGTACAAACAGAATTGCAGGAAATTCAAGCAACCCTGCAAGCGATCTTAGCCACGGCAGATCAGGGGGAATTGCTGCGAAATGGTCTAAAAGTAGCAATTATTGGTCGTCCGAATGTGGGCAAGTCGAGCCTGTTAAATGCTTGGTGTCGATGCGATCGCGCCATCGTTACAGACCTCCCCGGTACCACGCGGGATGTGGTGGAGTCCCAGTTAGTGGTGGGGGGAATTCCCGTTCAGGTGTTGGATACCGCCGGAATTAGAGAAACAGAAGATCAGGTCGAGCAAATTGGCGTAACGCGATCGCACCAAGCGGCCCAGTCGGCTGACTTAGTCTTGCTCACCATAGACGCCTCGGCTGGATGGACCTCTGACGATCAGCATCTCTATCAAGCATTCCAAGATCTACCGATGATTTTGATTATTAATAAGGTGGATTTAGTCCCCAAAGAGAAGGTGATCTATCCAGATGCAATTACTCAGGTGGTGCCGACTATTGCTGCCCAAAATAAGGGGATTACCAAACTTGAAGAGGCGATTTTGGCTACGATGCAAACCCAGTCTCTGCAAGCTGCCAATTTAGATTGGGCGATTAATCAGCGACAGGCCGCAGCATTGCAAAAAGCCCAAACTGCTTTAGAGCATGTTCAGGGTGCGATCGCAGATCAGCTTCCCTTAGATTTCTGGACGATAGACTTGCGAGGAGCGATTCAAGCCTTGGGTGAAATTACCGGAGAAGACATTACTGAATCCGTTCTCGACCGAATTTTTAGTCGATTTTGCATTGGCAAATAGCTTGGAGATGCTTTTACTTGTATTTGTCCCACCTGCTTTTACAGCTGCTTCAAGAATCGGCTAAGACTGGTCTCCCACAGAGATTGGTCAACGCCAATGAGTTGATGATGTCCTCCGTCTGGTGCAATCACCAGTTGTTTCGGGTTGGGTAATTGCTGAAAGAGAGATTTGACCTCTTTGACCGATGTCCATGGATCGTCTTGACCATGCATCACCAGGGTCGGACATGGAACCGCTGGGGCATACTCCACAGGATTGTGGCTAAAGCCATTGACGCCATGCTGTACACCTCCCCAAAACACAAGCAATTCCGCTAGGGGAAACGGGGGAATATGGTGACGCCTTAGGCGACTACGCACAGCATCGATAAACCGGGCAAACGGCAGTTCAATGATAACGGCATCGGGTTGGAGGTTTTGGGTTGTGATGGCCTCCGATCGGCCTACAGGCAGAGCCTGAACTTCGCTAACTGCCATCGCCCTCAGAATCGCTGCACTTCCCATTGATACCCCGTACAGAATGACTGGGGGCTGCAGCTTCAGTGAGGGCAAAGCCTCAACCGCAACCACCACATCTTCTGCTTCCCGCATGCCCACAGTAGTAGTGTAGCCGCTTGAGCCTCCTACCCCTTGATAATCGACTAGGAGAGAGTCATAGCCTAATTGGGAAAACGATTGAGCGGGACTGATCAGTTGTCTGCCTTTGGTACTGCGATTACCTGGAAAAAGCACCACTGTTCCCTTAGATGAAGCCCCAGCTGCTGGAATAAGCCATGCTTCTAACCAATTTGATGAATTCACGGGAATGTGATGGGTGGAGTAGGATAAGCCCCGATCCTTTGGAGTACGGAGATTGACGGGTTTGGGAAAACCAATTCCCCACTGCCCTGGCTCCCGAACATGGGTCAAAGCATAGGCTGCCATGTAAGTGCTGAGGTTAATGCTCGCCAATAGAACAATACTGATCAAGAGCAATCGCCGACGCCAGAGATATTTTGGAGACCCTGGATGAGTTGTCACAGACTGATACCGCCGTTTGATCACCCCTGCTATCAAGAAGCAGGCCATACTCCCGCAGATTAGAAATGCCAGAACTGGCTGTAGCGGCAGTTGCCAAGCATTGACCACCTGAAGTCCATGTAAGACTAAAACAAGCAGCATAAGGCTAACCAGTAGTTCCAACGTAATCTGTCCTGCTTTGATCAGCGTTTTGTACGGATTATTCATATGTGTTTTGTACTGGTACCATGATCGATGGCCTACGCTGTACCTGCCCTTGATACTGCAACCCCAAGCTAACCTATCCCAAGCGAACCTATGAAGCCCTCTGTCATTTTCCTAGATGCCGTTGGTACCTTATTTGGGGTGCGAGGAACAGTAGGGGAGATTTATAGTCGCTTTGCTGCCCAGGTTGGTGTGCAGGTTGACCCCCAACCCTTGAATCAGGCTTTTATAGATAGCTTTTTTGCAGCCCCAAAAGCTGCCTTTCCAGGAGTTGCCCCACAAGACTTGCCTGCACACGAGTTACTTTGGTGGAAAGCTGTTTCTGCACAAGCATTTCAACAAGTTGGTGCGTTTTCAGAGTTCGCCGATTTTGACACCTTTTTTCAAATGTTGTTTGATCACTTTGCCACTCCAGAGCCTTGGTTTATCTACCCCGAAGTTCCGCAAGTTCTCAAATATTGGCAACAGCAAGGCATTTCCCTAGGGGTGATCTCTAATTTCGATAGTCGCTTACATGCCGTTTTGGCGACCCTAGCACTGGGCGACTATTTTGAAACGGTCACAATTTCTACGGAGGTTGGAGCTGCGAAACCGGACTCCCAGGTTTTTGCAACCGCATTAGCAAAACACCAGGTGGACGCCGATGGGGCTTGGCATATTGGGGATAGCTGGCAGGATGACTATCAGGGGGCCGAACAGGCAGGTCTAAGAGGGGTTTGGTTGAATCGAAACGAAAAATCTTCTCCTGGACCGATTCAAACGGAAATTGCGGATTTATCCCGATTGGCGTTGCCCGCGGAGCAGTAGCAGCAGCCCTAAAACAAGTGAGGGGGTGAGCACTACTCCTAATGCCAACTGGTTCGAAGCTGCAATGGGCAGCAGAGGTCCTAGCACTTTGATGACAATCGATAGGATAGTGGAGAGGCCAAAGACTTTCAGTACAAAGATGAGACTAGCCTTACCACTTTGAGGCTGTGATTTTTCGGGTTGTGCCATAATCCTGTTTAATCCTGCCTAAAGGGAGGGCCAACGCATTCTAAAGGAGCTTATTTCCTTAACAGTACCGTAAGCACTGTGTTGATATCTGCTTTTACTGCTGATGAATCGGATCTTGCTAGTTGATGATGAGGCTGAGTTAACTGATGCTCTGAGTCGTTTACTCAAACGGGAAGGGTATGACGTTAATGTGGCTAACGATGGTGAAGCTGCCTTACTAGCCGTGCAGCGTCAAGTCGACCAGGGACAACTGTATGACTTACTGATTCTGGATTGGATGCTGCCCAAACTGTCAGGTATTGAAGTCTGTCAAGAGTTGCGATCGCAATCGCAACTCACTCCTGTTCTATTCCTAACTGCCAAAGATACTCTAGATGATCGGGTCCAAGGTTTGGATGCGGGTGCGGATGACTATTTGGTGAAGCCCTTTGAATTGAGAGAGCTACTAGCGAGAGTCCGAGCCCTTCTCCGCCGAAGTGATCAGTTCTCCCAAACGTCCTCTGAGTCTTCTACACAGCGACTGCAGGTAGAAGGGCTAGAACTCGATTTAGACAGCCAAATTGCTTATTGTAATGGTCAGGCCATCACCCTTTCTGAGAAGGAAAGTCAGCTGCTCACCTACCTCATGCAACACCCTCAGCAACTGCTAACCCATGACCAGATTTACCAGCACTTATGGCCTAGTGGAGAGCAGCCGAGTAGTAATGTCTTAGCGGCCCAAATTCGGCTTCTGCGCCGAAAAATTGCGGCTAAAGACTCTCCACCGCTTATTCACACCATCTATGGCAAAGGATATTGGTTTGGGGCTACGGTAGAAACTGCGCCGTAATATTTGTTGTGACCACATAACAAGCGTTTAAAAATAAAAAAGCTCTTGAGAGTCTTGCCGTGTTTCGACCTCAAGAGCTTTTCATCTGAATCACTCCTCACTGGTCTAAGAATATCTTGATCGATTCATCATACTGGCTTAAAAGTGACACTTTTTGGAGTGTCACTCACTTTTTTGACCTATGACAAATCCCTCCAATCCAGTGCAGATAACTTTTACAAAAGGCTTGGAACCGAGGCCAATTGAATTCATCTTTCATCCAGACTTTGGGCTCTTGTCCTCTTTTGGTGATGCGGAATAAGAGGTAGAGGATAGAAGAGCTAACCCTTGCCAGGTCTGGTTATGGAACTCCTCCAACAATTCCTTC
>JANQPU010000144.1 GCA_028285315.1 Acaryochloris sp. IP29b_bin.176 | reverse complement strand
ACGATCATCCTCATAGCTACATTAAGCTGATTGGGTATGATCCGAGTACCCAAACCCGTACCCTAGAAGAATTGATTGTTCGTCCCCAGTAATTCCGTTCACCGCGACCTTAATACCTTAATATATGACTACTTTTACGCCCCCTGGATCTAGCCCCGATATTGATGTTGACCAGCTTTTGCTGATGCTGCGCCGCAAGGAGAAAACCTGGGTGGACTGGGGGATGGCCTGCCAACAGCTCCAAAAAGCGGGCTATAGTCCACAGCAGATTTTTGAGGAATCTGGGATTGAACCGATTCAGCAAAACCAGATTATTGTGGCAGGACAGGTTTATCAAAACCTGAAGGACAAGGCTGCAGAATCGGTCTGTCAATATTTTGGCGAACGGCGTAGCGATGTTCTCTATGAGTTTCGGGTGCTGAATCAGGCGGAACGCGTGGATGCCGCGACGATGGCAGCGGAGAAGCAGTTGGATGCGGATGAGGCGCGTGCGATCGCAAAGGCAATGAAGGAATTCAGCCACCTTTCAACCCAACCAGAGGGGTTTTCTGAAGCACCCGGTGATGCAATGGCCTATCGGTGCTGGTATTACGCCCGTCAAAAGGATGATTTACAAGAGCGATCGCGCCTGATTGGTCAGGGTCTGAAGTATGTCCATAGTGATTCGGCACGGGAGCAATTACAGCAGCTATTGAGCGATTTCTCAGTAGTGAAAGCAAAAGAAGCTCCCCGTCTGCCATTTTTTCGGTTGGAGTCGGAGGAGGAGTTACCCCGGTTAATGCCAGTGATGGGTCACTTACCTTTGACGTTGGAGGATTTGAAGGCGGTTCCTATCGTTGAGGAGGAAGAGCCGTTTGGCATGGTTCAGTTTTCGGGGACTTGTGCTTGGGTGCCAGTGCCAGGGTGGCAGGTCATTCTAAGGGCGGAGGACCCGGTGACGTTGTTGGCTCAGGTAAAGGATTTAGGCCCGGATTTACCTCGACCGACGGAAGAGGTGTTGGTGATTATTGATCGCGATCAGCGAAAGTGGAATGGAGACTGCTATTTTCTGGTGGAGACGGATGGGCAGTTGCAGGTGCAGTGGTTTGTGGAGGCTCCTGAGCAAAAGCTTTATGGGCAGGTTGTGTTGGTGATGCGGCCTAAGCGGATTTTGGATGCAAACTTTACTAAAGATCCTTGGCATACGGATGAGTAGAGATCTGCTAAATTATCGATGCAGCATGCGAAAAACTTCTACCCTGCGCCAAGCAGACGGGGTATGCAAGTTAATTCGCTCCCAAATCTGCGGTTGAGATTGCGATCGCATGCCAAACAGTAGGCATTGTGTGTAATCGTAGAGTCAGCGCTTCTAAAAATAATGAATCAGTAAGATCGCGAACTCAAGTTATGACGGCTATCACGCTCAACCTAGAACCAGTAGTTAAACTGACCGATGAGCAGTTTTATGAGCTGTGTATGGCCAATAAAGATGTGGCTATGGAGCGTAGCCCAATCGGAGAATTGATCATTATGCCCCCAGTTGGTGGTGGAAGTGGGAGCAAGGAAGCAGACTATATTACCGATCTAAATCTCTGGAATCGTAAAGCTGGCCTAGGAATAGTCTTTAGTTCATCCACCATGTTCAGACTGCCTGGTGGAGGAGATCGCTCTCCTGATGCTGCCTGGGTGAGCCAAGAACGTTGGGATACGCTGTCCCTAGAGGAAAAAGAGCAGTTTCCGCCCATTTGCCCTGACTTTGTCATTGAATTACGCTCAAAAAGCGATCGCTTAGGACCTCTACAGGCAAAGATGTTGGAGTACCTAGACAGTGGCTTGAGTTTGGGATGGTTGATTAATCCTCAGGATCAGACAGTAGAGATATATCGAGCGGGGCAAGAGGTCGAAATTGTGCAGCTTCCGGCTACTTTGTCTGGGGAAGATGTATTAACAGAATTTGTGCTTGAGCTAAGCTGAATAACATTCATATTAGGTTGTTTCTTGACGTTGCAGCCAGGTTGATAAGTCATCAACATGATTGAAGTCCAACAGGGCTTCACCTAACCTTTCTATAGCCTCAAGCTCTAGAGTCAGAATTGTGGCTTCTAATGGTGGCGGCACTTGCCCCAATTTTCGTTGAAGTAGGCGTAGGACAAGATCAACCTTGCCTTTCAACTGACCTCTTTTTTCCCAACTGGTAATGGTTTGCATGATGACTTCTCGCTCTACTACTTCTAATCTATCAACTTCAGCTTGAAAGATTTGCTCCTCCTGGTGGTCAAGCTCCAAATAGGTATCAATAAATTTGGAAAGGAACTCGGTTTTGGCTGGATCTAGTTGTAATGTGGCGAGCATCCGCAGACACTCTAGCTTGACTTGAGGTCGATCTTCTTTGGCAATGCGCATCTTGGTCATTAAGGCAGATGCCACTGGATTATGCTGCCGCATGTAGTCTCGCCAGTTGAGGCGATTGAGTTGAATGGTGCGAAAGTTAAACTGTAGAACTTGGAAATCGGGGAACTCGACGGCATATGAGCTTTCAGCAGCCTTGTAAGGGCTGTCGTAGGAAAAGATCACGATGGGATAGATGGGCACGTCATATTTCTCATGCAACCGCGCAAAGTAATAAAACATCCGCTTTTCAAATTCTGCTTGGGGGGATGATTGGGGCTCGATGTGGAAGAGGAAATAGCTGTCTTGCTGACGAAATTTGACGCGAGCGAGCAAGTCGATGATGCGCTTCTCTTCAGCGCCAATACTGCTATACACTTCTTGGGATAGAAAGGTATGTAGTGACCCCCAAAATTTGGACAGTCAGCAGAGAGAGTAAGCTGAAGTCCAGGAGGAACTGGGGTCATGGCAAAAAAGCCAAGAAGTTATAGCAACG
>JANQPU010000143.1 GCA_028285315.1 Acaryochloris sp. IP29b_bin.176 | reverse complement strand
ACCCTTCTCCTGCACCAACACATCATGGAGAGTGCTCCAGCCTCCCGGTGCATAGCCCAGTTGGAAGGTTTGAATCGTCTGATTGCTCAATCCCCGCTGATCGCGAACATAGTGAAGCGCCGTTTGGCCGTGAGGTTGGCGGAGGGCATGTTCGTAATACCGACTTGCGATCGCCAGAATCTCGTAGAGCTGCTCCCGCAGAGATAACTTGCGAGCCAGCTTTTTCTCTTCGCCCTTGGCCAGGGTTTGAATTGGCACTTGACTCCGCTGAGCCAACTCTAGGACCACCTCTCCAAAGGGGCGCTGACCGATTTCCATCAAAAATTTGATGGCGTTGCCCCCAGCCCCACAGCCAAAGCAGTAATAGAACTGCTTCTCTGGATTCACGGTAAAACTAGGCGTTTTATCGTCATGGAAGGGACAGAGTCCCACTAAGTTCCGCCCCTGCTTCCGCAGACTGACATGCTCGGAGACCACATCGACAATGTCAGTGGCTTGGCGAACCTGCTCAATCGTATCGGGGTGGAGGCGGGGGATAGTCATCCAAGTTGAGAGCGCAATTTAACACCCATTACGTGGCAGAATAGCGGCGTAAAAACAGTGAGGATGGACGAATCAAAAACGGGAGCAAGGCAGCTAAAGTAGGGTCGGTGGAGATTAATCTGACAGGTTGACAACCCTGTTTTCTAGTAGAATTGTACTATTTAGTGTTCCCGGTTTGATGGCTAATATTTATCGGTTGGCCGATTTCCTCCGCCTTTTTTTCAGCAGCTGCAATGATCCGGCGTGCGTCTTTGAGTGTAACCATTCTTCTTCGTATCCTCAGTGAAGATAGATTGCATAAGCGATGCTACTTAGCTGTGTACTAGAAGGCAAGCGGTCAATTTCAGAGGTATGAGGCTATTGATTCCGTTCCCAGCGAAACTTCCAATCAGACTCTGAAAAAAGTGTTGTTGCAATCCTGGCGAAAGATGCAACAAGCCGAATTGCCATATTTACCGCGCTATGAAATTGGGATAAGTCATGGCGAAATAAAGGCTTAGGGGGCCAAACAAGCCGTTAGCAATTCTTTTAGCTGAGCAGAGTCAATATTGCGGCCAATAAAGACCAACTGATTTTTTGGGGCATCAGGCCACTGATCGGCATCCATCGTATAACGCTTGCCACTAAGCTGAAAAATATAGCGGGATGTATTTTTCTCAAACCACATAAAACCCTTGGCTCGAAAGACGTCTTCTGGTAGCTGATCGGTAATGAAAGCCTGCATTTTTTCTAGGACAAAGGGCCGATCACTTTCAAAGGCCATTGACGAAAATCCATCTATGGTGAGGTGTTCCGAATGATGGTGGTGATGATCGTGATCGCCATGGTGATGATGATCATGGTCTCCATGATGGTGATGGTGATGGTCATGATCATCATGATGGTGATGATCGTGATCGTGATGAGTCTCTTGCTCCACAAAGGCTTTGACTTCCGCTTCATACGCCTTTGGATCAAAGAGGGTAGTATCCAAAATCAGGGGTAGGGGGACCTGGCCCTGTTGAGATCGCAACAGCCTCGCCCCCCATTTTTGCTCGCGAATCCACTGCTCTAATTCCTCGACCTTTTGCTCGGTGGTCAGGTCAGTTTTGTTGAGAACGACAATATCGCCAAAGGTAATTTGATTTAGGGCCGCCTCACTCTGAAAACATTCTGGGGTAAAGGTTTCTGAATCGACCAAGGTAATAACGGAGTCTAAAGTCGTTAAGTCTTTCAGTTGAGAATTAACGAAGGTGAGAATAATCGGTAGCGGATCAGCCACACCCGTAGTTTCGATGACCATATGATCAATTTTTTCCTCTCGCTCTAGGACGGAATAGACCGCCTCCACCAGATCGTCATTGATAGTGCAGCAGATGCAGCCATTGGTTAGCTGGACCATATCTTGATCAATGGTGGTCAACAGCTGACTGTCAATATTAATATCGCCAAACTCATTGACCAGTACAGCGACCTTCAGATCTTGGCTGGTATTGAGAATATGGTTGAGGAGTGTGGTTTTGCCACTCCCAAGAAACCCCGTGATAATCGTAACAGGCATGCCTTTCTTGGGCAGCTTGATGTCGAGGGATTGGGATGTTTGGACGCTTGCAGTTGAATTAGTCAATGGTATCCTCCAAGTGCTGAGTAACGAGGGTGAGCGCCTGGGGACCCGCCCCATTAATGGCAATATCAATCCGATGGTTCACAAATAATGAGAGGGATGAGATTGGTCATTATGATAATGATTATCATTCTAAAATGTAAGTACCAAAACTGACCAAAACATAAATTTATGAGTCAGCTTTGCCGGAGGATCTTAATGCCATCTTGGAAGCGGTTTCATGCATTGCGATATTTTGGAAACCAGATTTATAAGTACCGCCCCATGAGCATCCGACAGTTGTGCTCAACTAGATCACGAATATGGTGGTTCCTCTTTAATTCTGTGAAGTGAATAGCCGGGATGGAGATTCATCCTTTATCAGGCCAGCTGATTCCCTCTACAAGTGGTGTGGCCATCGACCCACACCACCAACAGATGATGCTTCGCTGTTTACATCTGGCCAAGCAGGGGGCTGGCTTTACCACTCCTAGTCCATTAGTGGGATGCGTGATTGAGCGAGATAGGAAAGTAGTAGGTGAGGGGTATCAACACAAAGCAGGTGAACCGCATGCAGTAATACTTGCTCTCAGAGCGGCAGGTGATAGAGCAAAAGGTGCTACGGCATACGTGAGTTTAGAACCCCGCAATCACTTCGGTTGCACCTCTGCCTGTTCTGAGGAGCTGGTAAAAGCTGAGGTAGCAAAAGTGGTCGTGGGGAAGGCCGATCCAGATCCACGAATATCGGGTAAGGGCATTGAAAGACTAAGGACTTTGGGTATTCAGATCATAGTGGGAGTGGAAGAAGCGGAGTGTCAACGGGTCAATGAAGCCTTTGTCCATCGGGTACTCTATCAGCGTCCCTTTGGCATTCTGAAGTATGCCATGACCCTGGACGGGAAGATTGCCACAACTGCAGGCCACAGTGCTTGGTTTATGAAGGAGGTTGCCCGCACCCATGTTCATCAATTGCGAGCAACTTGTGACGCGGTAATCGTGGGAGGGAACACTGTACGCCGGGATAATCCTTGTAGTGACCCCCAAAATTTGGACAGTCAGCAGAGAGAGTAAGCTGAAGTCCAGGAGGAACTAGGGTCATGGCAAAAAAGCCAAGAAGTTATAGCAACG
>JANQPU010000134.1 GCA_028285315.1 Acaryochloris sp. IP29b_bin.176 | reverse complement strand
CTAGCTTGCTCTGCTGAGAAAATGAAATTATGGAGAGAATTCTCAGAGTGGAGTAGTGAAATCACCTATCTCTTCTTTCTCAGTTATTCATATTAGGTTAGGTTTAACAGCCAATATTTTTGGTCAGCTAGATAAAAACCCGAAACCAGTTGTCTATCAAAGCTTATCGAGGTATGTCCCCCATTCCAACAAAATTAGGTTATATCTCTGAAATAATTACTAGGTATAGCTTTAAAAATTGAGTCAGGAATTTTCAATTGCATGTTTTTTGCCAAAATAAGACCTGCGGGAGCATTCGCGAACAACTACGGCTTTGAGTAAAGGTAGCAATCAAACCCATAAGAGATAGCCCAAAACTCTTATTCTGCCACTAAAAATTTGAAGTTTGAAAGAAACATAGGAGCGCAATAACCAGTTGTCACCGTTGAATTCATAGGCCTCACATATTACTCAAACTCTTCCCCTAATTTCAGAGTGGAGTGGTGTTCGCAAACAGTGTTTATCTGAGAGTAACTGGAGCTTCTGCTCTTCAAATTCTCAGATACTATGACTTATTCATTTGAATGACTCAGTTCTGAATGAGTAGCAGACAAAAGCAACATACGCAGGAGGATCAACCATGCCCATTGACACAGATCCTAATCGAACCCAGAAAAATCTTGAATCCAAGCAATTCGGCAGCAGTTTATTCATTTTGTTGGCATTACTGTTATTCTTGAACCTATTTGTGTTGCGGGGACCCCGATTTCCGATAACAGCTTATAGTGATTTTGTTACTCAAGTAGAGGCAGGTCAGGTTGTACGGGCGGAGGTTCGGCCCGATCGCATTCGATACATGTTGAAAAGCGATCAGTATGCGTTTGATGAGGGGACAGAGACTGCTCCAGTATTTGATACAGTGCCTGTTGGGATTGATTTGGAATTACCCAAGTTTTTACGCGAGCATGATGTCCAGTATTTTGCTCCACCTCCCAGCTCGTTAAGCTGGTTACCGACCCTTTTAGGTTGGGTTGTACCGCCGCTAATTTTCTTTGGGATCTGGAGTTGGTTGATTAATCGAAATCAAGGGGCAGGTCCTGCAGCCTTAACGGTGGGTCAAAGCAAGGCCCGCATCTACTCCGAAGGGAGTACAGGTGTGACCTTTGACGATGTTGCTGGGGTAGATGAGGCAAAAACGGAATTGCTAGAAATCGTGGATTTCCTGGCCCATGCCGACAAATACACACGCTTGGGAGCCAAAATTCCTAAAGGTGTCTTGTTGGTGGGTCCACCGGGGACGGGTAAAACTTTACTTGCTAAGGCAATTGCGGGAGAAGCCAAAGTTCCATTTTTCAGTATTTCAGGATCAGAGTTTATTGAGCTATTTGTCGGTATTGGTGCAGCCCGAGTTCGCGATTTATTTGAACAAGCGAAGCAACAGGCCCCTTGCATTGTATTCATCGATGAATTGGATGCTCTGGGTAAGGCACGGGGAGGTCCGGGTGGATTCACGGGAGGAAATGATGAACGGGAACAAACGCTCAATCAACTACTCTCGGAGATGGATGGGTTTGATCCAAATGTTGGCGTTATTCTGCTCGCAGCCACCAACCGTCCAGAGGTGCTTGATCCGGCACTGCTTCGTCCAGGGCGATTTGATCGTCAAGTGGTCGTGGATCGCCCAGACAAGATGGGTCGGGAGGCCATCTTGAAGGTCCACGTGAAGGAAGTGAAGCTGGCTGAAGAGATTGACTTGACCAAGCTAGCAGCCCGAACACCGGGATTTTCTGGGGCTGACTTGGCTAATCTGATCAATGAGGCTGCCTTACTAGCAGCCCGACAGAGCCGTGATGCAGTCGTTATTGCGGATTTCAATGAGGCAATTGAACGAGTTGTCGCGGGCCTGGAGAAAAAGACACGTGTTCTCAATCAGTTGGAGAAAAAAACGGTTGCCCATCACGAAGTGGGACATGCCATTGTGGGCAGTTTAATGCCGGGTGCAGGGACGGTTGAGAAAATTTCGGTGATTCCCCGTGGCATTGGTGCATTGGGCTATACCCTACAGCTCCCAGAAGAAGACCGCTTCTTGATTACAGAGAATGAATTGCGGGGTCGAATAGCGACCTTGTTAGGGGGGCGTTCAGCTGAAGAGTTGATCTTTGGTGTTGTTTCTACAGGAGCCAGTGATGATATTCAGAAGGCAACAGACTTGGCCGAGCGGTTCGTCACCCTCTACGGTATGAGTGACGAACTGGGTCCGATTGCCTATGAGAAAACACAACAACAGTTTCTAGAAGGGGTTCCTAATCCTCGCCGCACCGTTGGTCCCCAAGTTGTCGAAGCCATTGATCAAGCAGTTAAAAAAGTGGTCGATGGGGCTCACCATATGGCATTGAGTATTCTATCCATCAATCGGGATATGCTCCAATCAACGGCTAATACGCTGTTGGAGAAAGAGGTCTTGGAGGGGCAAGAATTACACTCACTGCTTAGTCATCCTCAGTCCCCGCCAGGTATGGATGAATGGTTGCGAACGGGTAGGATTCCTCAAGGAAAAGAGCTGATGCAAACCAAGCTCAATTCACGCCAGCCAATGGGAGTCCACTAAGTAGTAAGACGCCCATGACAGGGATGGGAGGCAGATGTTACTCAATCACACTTGTTGACTCTGCCTTGATGGAGATCAACGGTGTTGCAGTTCTTGTCCCAATATATTTACCTCTGGATGAGTCTCCCATTTCGTACTCTATGTATAAGGAGCCAGTCTATGAGAATCCTGATCGTCTGTTTTTCCTTTTCTGGCAATAATCGACGACTTGCCGAATATCTAGCCCAGGCAATTAAGTGTAACATCTGCCCCATTGTTGAAAAGAAGCGGCGGACGATGTTAACAATCCTTTTGGATATGATGTTTAGGAGAGAACCAAAAATCGAGGCTCTTGAATACTCGATTTCCAATTACGATCACATCATATTGGTTGCTCCGATCTAGGATTCTAAGGTGGCTAATCCCCTGAAGTCGCTAATCAAGAGAGAGAAAGATGACCTAGAGAACTATTCTCTCATTTCATGCTGTGGATTTGACCGCTCTGGACAACAAGAAAGCATTACCCATCAACTTGCAGATCTCACTGAACATCTACCGAAAGCAGTGTGTGATACCAAACTGTGCCTGCAAGCGTAATTCTCAAATCTGTAAAATCCTCTCCTAGCCTACTTTAGTCACCAATCAAAATTACACTCTTGGAGACTTATTGGTATTAGGAGTTACGCGGAAATTCGTAAGATAATATTGTCCTTGAAACAAGCCCTATCGACTAAGAGATAGGGCTTGTTTACAATATGTATCAGTACCTAGTTTGTGTGCTGAGTTTTCATTGACGCACAATGAAATATTAGAGGTCTGAACTAAAGCAATGTCGACGGATCAAAATTTCTACCAGTTGTTAGACCTTTCCCCTACAGCTTCTAGTGATGAGATCCGTAATGCATATCGAAAAAAGAGCAAAATTTACCACCCAGATACAACTACGCTTCCTAAAGAAGTAGCCATTGAAAAATTTCGACTACTGAATGATGCCTATGGCACTTTGAGTAGTCCTGACTTGAGAAGAACGTATGACGATCGATTAGGAATATCGTCTGTTCAGCATTTCTCTCATCAAAGGACTCAAGATTTAGATACTCCACTTGCATCTTCACTGGTCGAAATTCAAGAGCGTCCTCTGTCTTCTGGAGAGCTTTTTGCGCTACTAATTTTGGTTATTACATTCTTTGGATGTTTAGTCCTTGCTTTAATATTAGGGTTTGCCCGAGGGGAAATGATGCTCCAGGAGACCTCTTCATCAGCTGAGATGAGTGTGGTATATGCTTTAGAATCTCTTAAGACACCTCTGGCTTTTGGGAAGGATGTATCTGTATGGGGCAAACGGATATAGGATGAATTTTTGTATTCTAGGTGGAAAGTCCTTTCCCAAGATCTATTCGGAGCCAGGACCCTTGCCCTTAATAATCAACTGAACGATTGATCAGTTTAGTCGCTAAATTTTAAGAGTTAGCTAATGACCGAATCATATTTACCTGATCCAAAAACTCCGTTATATAATCACCCACTTCCTCAGATTGAGCAGTGGTTACTCAATCTGGGGTGTCACCAAGATACTCAAGATTTGCATCTATGGCGTATTGAGCGTGCTCAGTGGAAAGCAGAAATATGGCTAGATGTCGAAGAGTTATCGGTTGTGTATGTACCACTGGCCCCAAATGAACGTGATATTCAACGAACCTTCAAATACTCTTTAAGCCGTCAGGATATTGAGGATGCTGTATTTTCAGGACCATAGTGTAACTGTCTTGGTCCTTTCTCACTAAATTTATTCAGTAAAGTTCCATTGAGCAATCAAGTTACCTTACCAAATCGTCGATGTCTGTCCTGAAAGTTTCTGAGGGCTTGGTGGAATTCATCCCGATCAAAATCTGGCCATAAGGTTTTGGTAACATAAAGCTCAGCATAGGCCATTTGCCATAGGAGAAAGTTGCTGACTCGCATCTCTCCACTCGTTCGGATTAATAAGTCTGGATCAATGATGCCAGCTGTGTATAAATGTCTTTCAAATAAGCTTTCATCAATATCATCCAAATTGATTTGATTGTGTTGAACTTTAGAGGCAATGTTGCGGCATGCCTGAATGATTTCTCGTCGACCCCCGTAATTGGTGGCGACGATGAATTTAATAGTGTGATTGTTCTTTGTCGCCACCATTGCCCGTTGTATTTCGGTTTGTAATGTCAATGGCAAAGCCTCTAAATCCCCTACAAAGTGTATTTGTACACCTTCATCGATCATTTCTTGCAATTCACGACGTAAAACCCTTTCAAAGAGCATCATTAAGAATTCCACCTCATCCAGAGGGCGTCCCCAATTCTCGGTGGAAAAAGCGTAGGCTGTTAAAGCTTGAACTCCCCAGTCTTTACAACAGCGAAGGAGAGATTTGAGTGTATCTACCCCACGTCGATGTCCGACAATTCGGGGTAATCCTCTCTGCTTGGCCCATCGCCCATTACCATCCATAATGACGGCGACATGTTTTGGTAGTCGCTGAACATCTAAATCTGATGGGAGTTGCTTAGAAAGACTTGAATTTAACGTCATATATTCTTGCGAGATCTGAGCAATGGGAATATGTGAGAGAGCAAAGTAAAGACTTGTTTTCTTAGTTTTCTGCCTAAGCTTCTCAAGCTTGGAGTGACAACTTCTCTGTCCACAGATAAGATTAATCGATCAGCTAACAATTCTCTCAACTTACTACTGGTTAACGGGCGTCTCAGTATACCTTGTTCTGCTAATGAGATAGATCCGGTCTCTTCAGAAACAACAATGCAAACACAATTATCAACCCGTTCGGTAATTCCCATCGCGGCACGGTGACGGGTACCTAGTTGGCGGGAAGCAGTCTGTTCTGAAATAGGTAAAATGACGCCAGCCGATATGATCCTGTCTCCTCGGATCAACAAGGCGCCATCATGTAGCAAGGTGGTTGTTTGAAAGATTGTTTGAATTAACTCCCGAGAAATTTCTGCACTCAATTTAATCCCTGGTACCGAAAAGTCCCTTTCATCAATCGGAATATTACGAGTCTCAATGATGAGCAAAGCACCCGTCCGATTCTGGGAGAGTTCTTTGACTGCGTCTACAATTTCATCAATGATGTTATCAGGATTTTGGGTTACCTGCTGCGCGGGGCGCAACATCTTCAGCAGTTCACCTCTTCCTAATTGCTCAAGAAATCGTCGAACTTCCGATTGAAGAATGACGGCCATCGCTACGGCAGAACCAATGAGTAAAAAGGTGAGTAATTGATTGAGATAATTCAGTTGCAGGAGTTTACTGACAACAGTCGCTAGGACTAAGAAAACGACGCCTCTTACCATCCATAGGGTTCGCCGCTCAGCAATGACTAGAAGCAGCATATAGGTTAAAGCTAAAGCGAGACTGATATCAATTAAGGAACGAAAGGTCTGAACCCAGTCATGGTTTATCAGCCATTCCTTAACCCCGTCCATGCCTTTGGCCTAACCTTTTTGTATACCTTTGTCAGTTTAGCGCTATCGGTAGTGAGTGCAATATTAGTGAACAAAGGCCAGTTTAGCTATCACTATTTTTTTAACCAACTATTGTTCTAGCGTTCTAGATGCCTAGGCAGGCAGTCTTGACGAATCAAATCTTGATAAGTTTCTCTCTTAAGAATTAAGTTTGCATTCCCATTATGTACAAGAACTGCAGCGGGCCGGGAGATCCGGTTGTAATTGGAAGCCATGCTGTAATTGTATGCCCCTGTTCCCATCACTGCGAGAATGTCTCCTGGTTGACTCGGAGGAAGGACGATATCTTTAAGTAAAACGTCTCCAGATTCACAATGTTTACCGGCTATGGTGACGATCTCTGTAGCAGGAAATTCCATTCGATTGGCAATAGCAGCACTGTAAACTGACTGGTATGTAATGGGTCTGGGATTATCAGACATCCCGCCATCTATTGAAAGATAGGTGCGGATATTGAGGATATCCTTTTTGGCCCCGACTTTGTAAGCTGTGATGCAAGCTGGACCAATCAAAGAACGTCCCGGTTCACACAGAAGTTTAGGATATGGAATATTGGCAGCTTGGCAGGCTTGCGAAATGCCTTTACAGACGATTTCAGACCATTGAACGATGCTGGGTGGGTCATCTGATTCGACATAACGAATGCCTAAGCCACCCCCAATATTGAGTTCATTCATGGGTAAGCCTAATGTTTTTGCCTTAGCTAACCACTCGACGATGACACTGGTCAGATCTTGGTGAGGTTGAAGCTCAAAAATTTGGGATCCGATATGAGCATGAAATCCAATCCAATTGACTTGAGGGTTTTTCTGGGCAAAGGATAAGACCTGATCAATGTGATTTGGGTCAAACCCGAATTTACTATCTAAATGCCCCGTTCGAATATATTCGTGGGTATGGCATTCAATACCGGGTGTGATTCTCAGCATGACCCGGGGGGGGCTGGAGAGGGAATCTACTGAGGTGAATATTTCGGTAAGTTGCTCTAGTTCGAGCCAGTTGTCTGCAATGATGACACAGCCGCAAGCCAGTGCCATTTCTAGCTCAGCAACTGATTTGTTATTGCCGTGGAAATAGATCTTTCTAGGATCTACTCCTGCTTGCAAGGCGGTGTATAGTTCACCGCCAGAGACCACATCTAGACCTAAGCCCTCGTTCGCAACCAGTGCACAAATGGCCATGCAGCTCCAGGCTTTGGAGGCATATAGGACTTGGGATGGACCCGGATAGAAGTGCTGAAAAGAGCGATGGTATTGTTGGCAGGCAGTTCTAAGGGTCAGTTCATCGACGATGTATAGGGGAGAGCCGAATTGCTGGACTAGCTTAGGAACAGAATATCCTCCGATTTCCAGATGCCCTGATTTGTTAACTTGGGCAGATAACGGAAGTATTTGCTGGTTGGGAGAAATCTCCGCTGTGGAAGAGGATGTAGAGTTTGGGTTGATATCTGCTGATTGGAGGGATACCATAAACTGACCGAAATGGGCTGAGATATAGCCGGGGTAGGATCAAGCTCAATATGAGCCATCCGAGCAGTGTATCATACTCGGTCTTCCCTATTGTTGTTCCTACGGAAGTTTTGCAGATCGCGCAGAAGGCACTACTAGCTAATAATGACGGGGTAGTAAGAGCCTTGCTATAAGTTTGAGGGGGCTATCTGATTTTCCAATCTATTTTGAATGGGCTCTGGGATGTTCGATAAGAAGTTATATCCAGTATTTTTTTCTAAACTATCGACTGTCACGATGTAACGTTTCCACTCGTGGGTTTTGATGCCCTGCTTGTTAGGGATATCAACAGCAATCACTGGCGTTGTCAGAGAAATGGCTGGTACCCCTAACCCTGTCTTGTCCATCACGACAATGATTTTCCAAAGGTTTTGGGGCGGGATTACTTTCCCTTTTGCGATCTCAGCTTGTTCCCCATACCCCCCAGCAATAATGAATAATGCTTTGCCCTCATCCACTAAGCCTCGACAGTAGTTTTCGAGGTCAACCCACGGCCCCCGATTGTTATCAGGCCGCTGAGGCACAATGTTGGTCATCACAAAAGTAGCAGAATTGTTGATTTCTGAATTAGTGCGATCACCAGAGGGTGTCATATGTCCGCGGTCATAGCCACTGCGAGTATAGTCACGCGGTTCAACTTTCTCCCATTGGGCCGGTAAGCTTTGATCGGCACGGAAATCGTTGCGACGATCGATGTCTCCTAACCAGGTCTGATCAAGCTGCCAGCTCACCCAATTTGGAATTCCCTTGCTGCGGTTATAGGACAAGGCAAATTGAGGCTTTTTCATCAAGTAATTGTTGCTGTTGGCCAAGACCACTCTGGCTTGGCTGGGATTCCCGAGTGCTAGATGGTCAACGCTGGATTGGGTGAACTTTGAGAGGACACTACATCCGCTCAATAGGGTGAGACACAGGAATGCAGTGATCGGCAGGTGCGATCGCATCGTTAATCCAGTTAATTTTTTGAACCAGCTAACAGGTTGTAATCGGCGGAACTGTATCACCGTTTGTTTAATCCACCCTTTAAGTGCTGTACCAGCCCCATATTACTTAAGTCATTCCGTGGAAACCAGTAATTCGCGCCTGAAGATAACGGATAATTACTGAACTGACTGCTTTAAGTCTGTCATCGTAAATAGGGGATGGAGCTGTAATCCTTCCGCTTCTAGATTGGCTTGTCCGCCTGCTTCACGGTCAATGACACACATGACGTCCGTTACCGTAGCACCGAGCGATCGTAAATCTTGGGCAGATAACTTAATCTGTCCCCCCGAGGTCACCACATCTTCAATGATGACTAACCGTTTTCCTTGAATATCACCCCCTTCAGCTAACTTACAGGTGCCATAGGACTTAGCCTTTTTCCGAACAAAGAGAGAAGGGTATCCACTCATTTGGGATACCATGGCCACGATGGGGATTCCACCCATCTCCAAGCCTGCCAAGGCATCTGCTGGAGAAGGAATCATCATCGCTAGATGTTCTGCGATCGCCCTCAATAATATAGGATTCGCCTCAAATAAATATTTGTCAAAATACTCATGACTGACTTGCCCCGATCGCAGTAAAAACTCACCCGTGATATGAGACGCCTCATAAATCGCTTTCGCCAAGTCTGCTTTGTTCATCAAAATTAGTGGAAGTTGGGCTAACTTTTATTAGTTTAGATGTTAGGCTCCCTCTAACAACTGCCTAAACAGGGAAACCGCTTGACTATGTCAGACCTACCTCAAACGCCTACAGCACGGGCCCCTATGAACCGTACACTGACCCTCAGCGTGGCAGACCGTGAGCGGTTGCGATCAAAGCTAGTACACAACATTGCTGATACATCTCCCATTGTAAATATTACGATTCAAGGAGATTGTCTTGAAATTGCGCCAAAACTACCTAAATGCAGCATCAATTTATTGATTCTTGATCCACCCTATAACCTCAATAAAGCCTTCAATGGCAGGACCTTTGCCAAGCAGTCTGTTGCAGCATATACTGCATGGTTAGATCAAATCTGTTCTATTCTCAAACCCTTATTACAATCCGATGCTTCAATATATATCTGTGGGGATTGGTTCTCGTCTGCCTCAATCTTTACGGTTGCCAGTTCTCACTTTCATGTGCGCAACCGGATCACTTGGGAACGAGAGAAAGGGCGAGGAGCACGCTCCAACTGGAAAAATGCTAGTGAAGATATTTGGTTTTGCACTTACTCAAACACATATACCTTCAATAGCCAAGCTGTGAAGCAGCGGAGAAGGGTGCTTGCGCCCTATCGGCATCCTGATGGTTCTCCCAAGGATTGGTTACAAACAGCAAGCGGCAACTTTAGAGATACCTTTGCGTCTAATCTATGGACGGATATTTCTATTCCCTTTTGGTCAATGCCCGAAAATACTGATCACCCCACTCAAAAAAGTGAGAAGCTAATTGCTAAACTCATTCTGGCGAGTAGCAACCCTGGAGATACTGTGCTTGATCCTTTCTTGGGCAGTGGTACAACATCTGTGGTTGCTAAAAAGCTGCATAGGCAGTTTATCGGCATAGAAATTGATGAGGAGTATTGCTTGTTATCCGAACGACGTATTGAGCTAGCAGACTCTCACTTGGCCATTCAAGGATTTGCCCAAGGAATTTTTTGGGAGCGGAATACAACCATTCCCCAGACATCCAATTGATTTGGAACCGAAGTGGGTCAATGCTTAGCTCGTATTTTTTAGTAGGCTCCCAGTACTACCGCTCAAATCTTCACCGAAGGATGATTTAATGCAAGAAGATTGTTCCATCCCTGAGAAGCTGATAATTTAGCCTGCAAAAAAATTTGCTATTTGGTGGACTGAAAGCTAAATTATCCTCAACACCTTGCTCAGAAATGAATTGAGAAGACCCTGGTTTAGCTAATGAGTAATGAGTTTTCTGAAGAAAGCATTGATATCCGAAACTACCTACGCATACTCAGACGTCGATGGATACCTGCGACAGCTGTTTTTGGCTCGGTCTTTGTCCTGACTGCATTGGCAACATTTTTGCAAAAGCCTGTTTATGAAGCTGAGGGGACGCTTTTACTGAAGAAAAGTAATAGTGCGTCAATTTCTGACTTAGAGATTGGAGGGCTTGGTGGCCTGGAAGCGTTATCTAGCAATAGTAGTCCGGTTCAGACAGAAGCAGAGATTATTCGCTCAGAGCCGATCATTAGACAAACCGTTACCGCGCTGAAGTTAGTCGATGATGAGAACCAGCCCCTAGAGACGGAGGATTTCTTAGAAGCCTTGACCGTTTTTAACGTTAAAGATACGGATGTTTTAAAAGTTACCTACAAAAGTATTAATCCTAAGGAGTCGGCTGATGTAGTGAACCGATTGATGGATGACTATCTCAAAAATAATATTGAAACGAACCGGGCTGAAGCTGCTTCTGCACGTGTATTTATCGAGAAGCAGGTTCCCGAAGTTGCCGCAAAGCTAAAAAATCTTGATCTATCCTTGCGACGATTCAAAGAGAAGAACGGAATTATTGCCTTAGAAGAAGAAGCTAAGATATCTGTTGAGATTGAAGGCAACTTTTATCAAGAAACGGCTAAGATGCAAAGTCTACTAATTAATGCGAGGGCAAAAAGCCGTGCCCTTCAAAATAAACTGGGACTGTCTCCCCAGCAAGGGGAAGACATTAATGCTTTGAGTCAATCGACAGTGGTTCAGCAGGCACTGGTCGACTATCAAGAGAACGAGCGAAAACTTGCTGAAGCGCTAAAAGTATTTCAACCTAATCACCCCACCATTCTTGACCTTAAAGATAAAAGAGTCGCTCTCAAAAGGGTACTAGGTGAGCAAACTAGCCAAATTATTGAGACCAATCAACCACAGCCCCTCCGTAATCTACAAGCAGGAGAATCCCAGCAATCTTTGACTGATGCTTTGGTTGAAGCTGAAGTTGAACGCCTAGCCTTGGAGAAACAAGTCCTTTCTCTTGCTCAAACACAAGCCGAAAACCAACGCCGACAAGGCGTATTACCCAAGCTAGAGCAGCAATTGATTGCATTAGAACGAGATAGAATCATAGCTCAAACTACGTATGAAGAGTTATTGAAAGCGCTGCAGCAAATTCGGATTAGTGAGAATCAGAATATTGGCAATGTCCGAATTATTGCCGCGGCACTGCAACCCAAGGATCCTATTGCACCCCGTAAAGTGTTTAACCTTGCTGTTGGTTTTATGCTTGGAGGACTACTGGGAATAGGGACTGCACTACTCTTGGAAGCCTTAGATACGTCTGTCAAGACGGTTCAAGAGGCTAAAGAGCTATTTGATTACACCGTTCTAGGTAATATTCCTTTACTGAAAGATGCTGAAAAGGTTACTCGAAAAGGCTTAGATCGTCCCACCCCAGATCTAGTGGTTCGGGATTCCCCTCGTTCTTCGGTGAGTGAGTCCTATCGAATGCTACAGGCAAATCTAAAGTTCCTGAGCTCAGATCATCATGTTCAGGTTTTTGTTGTTACCAGTTCCATCCCTAAAGAAGGAAAATCAACTGTTGTAGCGAACTTGGCTTTGGCTTTGGGTGAACTAGGGCATCGAGTATTGGTGATTGATGCGGATATGAGACGCCCCTCTCAACATCAAGTTTGGGAATTGCCCAACACATTGGGATTGAGCAATGTGTTAGTAGAACAAAAAGCTTGGTCTGAAGCCATCCGACCAGAAGATGATCAGCTCGATATCCTCACAGCGGGGGTTACACCGCCGAATCCAGTACCATTGATTGATTCCCATCATCTGGCTGTTTTGCTGGAGGAGTTTCATCAAGCCTATGATTATGTTCTGATCGATTCTCCACCCTTGGCTGTCGCGGCAGATGCCCTATTACTAGGCAAAATGACGGATGGTATTCTCTTGGTTACTCGTCCAGGGTTAGTCGATTCTGGGTCTGCTCAATCGGCGAAAGATGCATTAGAACGTGCTGGACAGAAGGTTTTGGGACTAGTAATTAACGGTGTTATCCCTGAAAATGAACCTGATAGTTATTATTACTACTATGCTCAGGATTACTATGGAGAGCACTCTGGTGGTCAACAGTCAAAATCTGCCAGAAAAAAGAAGAAGAAAAAAGCTGATGTAAACGCTGTAGATCGCTAATAGATTCCTCACTGATTATTCTTTGTAGTATGAATATGAAATCTTCAAACGTCGTCTGGCATCAGTCTACTGTGACTCGTCAGCATCGAGAGAAACAGAATGGTCACCGCAGTGTCATTCTTTGGTTTACCGGACTTTCTGGTGCAGGTAAGTCCACTTTGGCTCATGCTGTAGAAGAT
>JANQPU010000124.1 GCA_028285315.1 Acaryochloris sp. IP29b_bin.176 | reverse complement strand
TTGAATTTGTGCATAATGCCAGAAAAAGGGGGAAAGCCTTGATGAGTAGCCTATTAGGCACCTTGCTTAGCTAACTCCCTGAAACACCGATTGAGCCTATAAGTTAAGAGATCAAAATGATGATGAAGTATGAGCTAATCATTTATTGGAGCGAAGAGGATAACTCTTTCATTGCTGAGGTACCTGAACTCCCTGGATGTTTAGCAGATGGCGAAACCTATCTAGAGGTTTTACAAAATGCTCAGATCGTCATGCAAGAATGGCTCGAAACTACCCAAGAACTAGGCAGGCCAATTCCTAAGCCCAAAGGGAAATTAGTTTATGCATGATGATTGAGAGCATCAGTATAAATTGACGGTAACCATTCCCCTCAGATCCCAACTATTAAAGGTCCTAACTCACAGGCATGCCTAAAATATCCTCAATTTTAGGTAATTCTTCTAAAGGAATCACACGACCTTCATCAATAAAGCCATCAATCTGATCGAAATTGAGATAGCGATAGAGATCATCTGCAAAGGGATCGATCTTCTTAGCGACGATATCTTGATATTCCTCTGGGGTGGGGATACGGCCTAGTAGCGCACAAGCCGCTGCCAACTCTGCCGACCCCAGATAGACCTGTGCCCCTTTCCCCATGCGGTTATTAAAGTTACGGGTTGAGGTTGAGAATACTGTCACCCCATCTTCCACACGAGCTTGGTTCCCCATACAGAGCGAACAGCCCGGCATCTCAGTGCGGGCTCCTGCGGCAGCAAAAATACCGTAGTAGCCTTCTTCTCGAAGTTGCTTTTCATCCATCCGCGTGGGCGGACAGATCCAGAGTCTGGCTTTCGTGGGTCCTGCACCTTCCAAGACTTTAGCCGCCGCACGATAGTGACCAATATTGGTCATACAGGAACCAATAAACACCTCATGAATCGGGTCATTGACCACCTCAGACAAGGTTTTAATATTGTCGGGGTCATTGGGGGCTGCAACAAGAGGCTCATGGATCTCATTGAGGTTCACCTCCACCACTTCGGCATATTCTGCATCAGCATCTGCCGACATCAGAGTTGGGTTTTCCAGCCATGCTTCCATCTTGGCGACGCGACGGAGAATCGTCCGGGCATCTTGATAGCCTCGTGCAGCCATATTCTTGAGTAGAGCAACATTAGACCGCAAATATTCTGCCACTGTCTCTTCACTGAGCTTAATGGTGCAGCCAGACGCTGATCGCTCTGCTGATGCGTCGGTCAATTCAAAGGCTTGCTCTAGTTTCAAATCGGGTAACCCCTCCATTTCTAGGACTCGGCCAGAATACACATTTTTCTTATTCTGTTTCTCGACGGTCAGTAATCCCTTTTGAATAGCCACATAGGGAATGGCATTAACGATATCTCGCAGGGTAATCCCAGGCTGTAGCTCTCCCGTAAATTTAACCAAGACTGATTCAGGCATATCCAAGGGCATGGCCCCAATCGCGGCAGCAAAGGCGACCAAACCGGAGCCTGCGGGGAAAGAAATCCCCAAGGGGAAACGAGTGTGGGAATCGCCCCCTGTACCGACAGTATCGGGAAGCAGCATGCGATTCAGCCAAGAGTGGATAATGCCATCGCCAGGACGCAGCGCCACCCCACCACGGGACGCGAAGAAATCTGGGAGATTTTTGTGAGTTTCAATATCAACGGGTTTGGGATAGGCAGCCGTGTGGCAAAAACTCTGCATCACCAAGTCGGAACTGAAGCCTAGACAAGCCAACTCTTTCATTTCATCGCGGGTCATCGGCCCAGTCGTGTCTTGTGACCCCACAGTTGTCATCAAGGGCTCACAGGACATGCCAGGACGAACACCTGTCAGGCCACAAGCCTTGCCCACTATTTTTTGGGCTAGGGTATAGCCTTTGCCTGAATCGGGGGGTGGGGTCGGTCGAGTAAACACCTCACTGGGTTCCATCCCCAGCTCGATGCGAATCTTATCCGTCAGGGATCGGCCAATCAGTAAGGGAATCCGGCCTCCAGCTTGGACTTCATCAATAATAGTTTCGGGTTTGAGATCAAACGTGGTGAGGACTGTACCTGCCTCGTCCGTGATTTCTCCTTTGTAGGGATAGATGGTAATCACCATCCCGGTTTCTAGCCCCGAGACATCACATTCGATGGGTAACGCTCCCGAATCTTCAGCTGTATTGAAGAAAATGGGAGCGATGTTGCCACCCAAAATATAGCCACCTGCTCGCTTGTTGGGGACGCAAGGGATATCATCACCAATGTGCCAAAGAACGGAGTTGATTGCTGATTTTCGAGATGAACCAGTACCGACAACATCACCCACATAGGCAACGGGATGGCCTTTCTGTTTGAGCTGAGCCAAAGTTTCTAGCCCTTCTGGCATCCGGGATTCCAACATTGCCAGCGCGTGGAGAGGGATATCTGGGCGCGTGGTGGCATGGGGGGCGGGGGAGAGATCGTCCGTATTGGTTTCGCCTGGAACTTTGAAGACGGTGACGGTAATGGATTCGGGCAACGTGGGTTTGCTCGTAAACCATTCCGCTGCTACCCACGAATCAACCACAGATTGAGCATAGGCATTGGTTTGGGCTAGCTCCATGACGTCATGGTAGGCGTCGTAGACCAAGACAGTATGCTTGAGAGCTGTGGCTGCAGCGGTAGCTAGTTCGGGGGTGTCTGACTTGAGCAAATCTACCAAAGATTGGACGTTATAGCCACCCATCATGGTACCCAGCAGCTCGACGGCAGCAACGGGGGTGAGTAGGGGGCTGATGGTTTCGCCATGGGCGATCGCACTCAGAAACGAAGCCTTCACATAAGCGGCTTGATCAACACCAGGAGGAATGCGATCGCGCAGCAATGCCATTAAAGCTTCTTCTTCACCAGCGGGAGGAGATTTGAGCAGCTCACATAGATCTGCCGTCTGCTCAGCCGTCAGCGGCAAGGGGGGAATACCTAAAGCAGCCCGTTCTTGAACATGTTGGCGGTAAGACTTCAGCATTTCCAAACCAGATCCCATGAAGCGTTCTCGATCAATGACACTACAGTTGATTCATCACAAAACCTTACTTGCAAACCTAGACAGCACAACAGTCGTCAGTCCTCAGAATAAGGTCTAATCACTATATCTAATATATCGTTAGTCTGAATGTGTAAATCGATTCATACTGGCAGGTCATTCCATCCATTCGATCTCGATAGACTCAATGCTGTTGTGGGTATAAGCTGTCACCGTTGCTTGCACCTCAGACCCTCGCCAGTTGATGGAAGATAAGCGGTAGTTGTAGTCTGGCCCCAGTTGTAATTCTGCTCGACGCAAGGCTTCCGCAGCGTCGTTACTATTGAATACCATAAAAATTATGACGCTCAGGGCTATCCCTACCCCAACCCCACTCGCCCATGCACCTATGGGTGGCGCAGTTCCCAATCCAGCTCCCGCATAGGCGGAAACAATCTGTGGACGACGGAGTTGACCATAGAGCCAGGGCAAATAAACCATAAATGCCCCTGTAAATAGGACGGATGCCATCATGAAAATTGGATTCAGGCGCAATCGGGTTATCCAGAGATTTAGGGGATGAGTCACCACCGTCAAAGTTAGGGTGCTGAAGGCAAAGACCATTGAGTAGAACGCTGTAACCCCAGTCATCCAGGCCGCTGTCCGTAAATTTCCTCTGAGGAGGAAGATGCCTGCGATCGCAGCCAACCCATAAAAACTTGAGATATAACTCAGGCCCATTCGACCCCGATAAACCATCATTAAAAGGTCGAGCAGTCCAAACAGAATCAGTGACCAACCCACACGATTTAAGATGCCTTTATAGCTTTTGGGCATAACGAGCTGATTGAGCGGACAGGGCAACATGTGAACTATACCCCTTGCATAGCCAGCGTCATAGCCCTTGATTAATCCTGATAATTTTAGCGGTTAGTTCCCAGACCTTGCGATCGCATCCTGCAAAACGAGAAAAATAGCAATCATGACTCACCACTAAAGAATAATCTTGGGTTTCTTGGACATCCAGTTCAATAAAGTCAATCTGTTTTGGGATGGCAAATCCAAAGAACTGACAGATTGGAGCCTGGAAGAATAAAATCACCACACGAAACAGTGGGCAACAGCCTCAACTCTTTGGGATATCCCTATCTTCTGATGATGCCGTTTTGAATAGAAGGCCAAATATTGTCCCAGCTATGAATTTCTTTCCCGACTGAGTAAGGCCACACTCAAGGTGACCAGAATAACACCGAAAATTTGGAGGGGGTTGAGGGTTTCTTGAATGGTAAACCAGGCCAGAACAACCGTTAGAGCAGGATTGGTGGCACCGATGATGGATGCTGTTGTTGCACCGATCAGACGAATGCCCATGTTGTTGAGGAGGTGGCCGCTTGAAGTTGCAATAGCAGACAATAATCCCCCAATCCATAAGGGTGTCCACTCAATCGCCGTCTCTGGCTGTGTCCAAAATAACAAGCTCCCACTGGACAATACCAGGGTGACAGCGAAGCTAATCCAGGTATAGGGAACGGGATGGATCCGCTCAAAACTCTTTTGCGCCAGAACCGTATAGATGGCATAGGCAACCCCAGACGCAATGCCTAATCCAACGCCTAACGCATTGGCTGTTAATCCTGTTTGGGGAACCGTAAGAGTGCTCCCGAACAGCACCAAACCCATCACTGTCCAGCGAAATCGGGAAGGGGCATCACCAAAAAAGTACCAGGACAGTAAGGCGGTAAAGACGGGAAAAGTAAAAAATAGGGTCAGAGCAATTCCGGTGGGAATCAGACCTACAGAGAAATAGAGCAGGGCTAGGTAGAGGTACATAAACACGCCACCCAACAGCGATCGCAATAAATCAGGACGATTTTGTTTCTGCCCCAGCTTTCTCAAATCCCACCAAAGTGCAGGATAAAACAGCGGCGTCATGGCCGATACCAACGGCACCACCAGGACCATCCGCATCGCCATTAACAAAAAGGAGTTGGGGAGGGAGGGAGCAACGAATCCTCCCGTTTGCAGGAGGCCAGCGACGGTGTACTCGTTAAATAGAACGCGGACGATAACGTTCTGAAAACAAAAGAAGACTGCGCCCAGCAGGACGGTCAGAAAGCCAATCATAATCTAGAGTGACTCATGAGCCCGCTTCCACTAAGGTTTTTTCGACCTCAGGTAAGGCACCCTTCATCTTGCCGAGCCAGTCAATGAGGCTCTCCAATTGGCGATCGGCTTTCATGACGCCGAGACCTCGGACGGTTACCTTGCCAGGGGAGTATACAAAGCGCGATCGCAAATGTTCGGGTAAGTTTTCCTTCAACAACTTAAAGGCGGGTTCTTCCATCGGGGTCTCTAGCATCACATGCTGCTTATCTTCTGGCTTAATCCGTGAGAAGCCTAGAGACTTTGCCAACTGTTTCAGCTCCATAATCCGCAAAAGCTGTTGAGCCGAGTCAGGAATCGGACCATAGCGATCGTTCCAGTCCACAGCGGTTTGGGTGAGGTCGGCTTTGGTTTCTGCCGCAGCCACCGCCCGATAGGCACTCATCTTTTGATCCAAATCGGTGATGTAATCGGCGGGGACAAAGGCCGTCAGGTTTAGATCCACTTGAGCTTCATCCACCTGTGGGATTTCTTGACCACGAATTTCATGAATGGACTCGTCCAGCATCTCCATGTACAGGTCAAAGCCGATGGCCTCCATTTGCCCCGACTGTTCCGCCCCCAGCAAGTTTCCGACCCCGCGAATTTCCATATCCCGAACGGCTAACTGATAGCCGGACCCGAGTTGGCTAAACTCTTGTAACGCCCGGAGCCGTTTGCGGGCTTTCTCCGTTAGGGAACTTTGATTGGGATAAAACAACCAGGCATGGGCTTGAATTCCGGCGCGACCGACCCGCCCTCGGAGCTGGTAGAGCTGGGAAAGGCCAAACTTTTGAGCGTCTTCAATCAAAATCGTATTGACGCGGGGAATATCTAGTCCCGACTCAATAATGGTGGTACAAACTAGGATGTCAGCGTCGCCGTTACTAAAGGTGAGCATCGTTGCCTCCAGCTCCCCCTCCACCATTTGGCCGTGGGCAATGGCAATCCGCGCACTGGGCACCATTTCGCGCAGCTTAGCCGCCACTTCCTCGATCCCTTCCACTCGGGGAACCACATAAAAGATCTGTCCGCCTCGATCTAGCTCCTGGCGGACGGCACTGCGAATGGACTCTGGATCGTAGGGAGCCAGATGGGTCTTGATCGGACGACGGGAGGGGGGAGGCGTGGTAATCAGGCTCATCTCTCGCACCCCAGACAAGGCCATATATAACGTCCGGGGGATGGGCGTAGCACTGAGGGTGAGAACATCCACTTGGGTTTTCAGGGTTTTGATTTTTTCTTTCTGATTAACGCCAAATCGCTGTTCTTCATCGATCACAAGTAGGCCCAAATCTCGGAAGTTGACGTTCTTACCCAGAAGCTGATGAGTGCCCACGACAATATCAAGCTCACCCGTTTTCAGCCGATTTTGAATCTCTTTCCGTTCTTCGGCACTGCGAAATCGGTTAAGTAAACCAATTTGAATCGGGTAGGGGGCAAATCGCTCTTTCAGAGTGTGGTAATGCTGCTGGGTCAGAATGGTGGTAGGTGCAAGAAAGGCCACCTGTTTGCCTGCCGTGACTGCCTTAAACACCGCACGGGTCGCAACTTCCGTTTTACCAAAGCCCACATCGCCACAAACCAGCCGATCCATAGGGCGGGCACTTTCCATATCCCGCTTAACATCTTGGGTGGCTTTAAGCTGGTCAGCGGTGGGCTGATAGGGGAAGGAGTCTTCCATTTCTTCTTGCCAGGGCTGATCGAGGGGAAAGGTAAAGCCCTCCTGCTGAGCCCGCTGGGCATAGAGCTTCAGCAGATCCACCGCCAGTTTTTTAATGGATTTGCGAACCTTATTTTTGGTCTTCTCCCAGGCTTTCCCAGACATTTTGTTGAGCTGGGGCCGACCTTCTCCTGTGGTCCGAAATCGAGACAGAGAACCCAACTGATCGGCAGCAACTCGTAAGGTGCCATCGGCGTATTGCAATACCAAATATTCACGGGTCTCATGATTTAGGGTGAGGCTCTCTAGCTTGAGAAACTTACCAATCCCATGATTGCGGTGGACGACAAAATCCCCCGGCTGGAGCTTATTGGGATCGACCTGTTTAGAGGCTGCCCGTCGTCGTTTGCGAATATAGGTGGGCGTCGCCAGGGTATGCTGGCCGAAAAATTCTCGGTCCGTAATCACCACCGTACGGAAGGTGGGCAGGACAAAGCCTTCGAGTTCGGCTAACCCAGAATATTTAAGGGCAACGGGGGTGTGCTGCTCCTGTAATTTCTCGATGGCGAGGAAATCTTTGGGATTCGGGACAAACTGGGCGGGGCAGTCATGCTCTTGTAAAAGGGCCACCGATCGAGAGGGTTGAGCCGAGATTAACCAGATACTGAATTTGCGATCGCGTTCTTCTCGAATGGTCTCCGCTAACTTGCCAAATTGGTGGGGCACGGCAGGCACCGTCCGACTGGACAGGTTTAAGCCGCCTTTCTCCTCCGCCAACTCTGACAAAAACACCCGCTCAAATACTTCAATTTGATCCAGAGCCGCCTCGAAATCTTGGTGCAGCTTGGGCAGTGGAGCCTTCGGTAAACTCACGGACTCCCATTGTTCATGGGCATGTTCTACCCAGCGGTTGCTATGGGGCCGACATTGCATGGGTTCATCAACAACCACCAGGGTGTTTTCCGGTAGGTAGTCTAATAGAGAAGCGGGTGTCTCAAAGGCCATACCCAAAAACCGCTGACTGCCTTCTAAGGTTCCAGTTTCTAGGAGAGCCAGTTCCTCTTCTGTTAAATAGGCTTTGACTTGGGCCTGTTGGGCCTCACTTAGAGACGCTAAGGTAATCGGGGCAAAGCTGGTCGGTGTCAGAGTCAGCTTTTCACTACTATCTAATGAGCGCTGACTGGTGGGGTCAAACTCCCGCATTTTGTCCAGCTCATCCCCAAACCACTCCAGACGAATGGGCAGCTCAGACGCCACGGGAAAAATATCGACAATGTCCCCGCGCCGACTCCATTGGCCTTCGGTTTCTACTAGGGATACTCGCTCATATCCGAGTCGAGCTAGTTTATCGCTCAGGGTTTTCAGGTCTAGCTCTATCCCTGTTTTCAAGCTTAGGCAATAGGGTTCAAAGACCTGCACGGGAGGCAAATGCGGTTGTAAGGCCCGTTCCGTCGTCACAATCGCTAAGGGCGTAGCCTCGGGATTGGCGTTCAGTTTTAGCGTTTCGGCCAAGACCTGCAATTGCCCCCAGATCATTTCTGACTCTCGATCTAAGGATTCATAGGGAGAGGCTTCGGAAGTGGGGTAAAAATAAACGGTCTGCCATCCCATGGCCTCAAGCTGGGTGGCCCAGCGTCCAGCTTCTTCCAGGGTGGCGGTGACGACGAACAAGTGCTGCTGTTGCTGTTGAGCCAGGGCAGAGGCGACGAGTCCTTTCGGTAAACGGGGAACACCACATAACTCTAAGACCCGCTGCTCTTTCAGTTTCAGCAGTAACTCTTCCGACAGGCGCGATCGCCCTAACGCTTGCACGATTGCAGAAAAACTCATGATTGCTTATTTCCCTGCTGCGATCGTCTGCAACAGGCACCCTTTTTTTCAACGCTTTACCAAACCATAGGATAACAAGGCTAGGTCAGCCGTGTTGGAAATGATGGTCATTCTCGGAGGCTACTGGTCAATCCAGCCCCTAAGAGGCTAAAGTTTGTGCTTACAAACCCTCTGGTATGAAAGATGGTCTGTGACAGGAAAACGTATCTTCAGTTCAACGACTATAGCGACCAGGCAATGGGCTCAATACCGTTTTTTTGTAAATACGCATTAGCTTTGGAAAAATGCTGGTTGCCAAAGAAGCCCCGATGCGCAGATAGCGGCGATGGATGGGGCGAGGTCAGAACTAGATGTCGTTTCCGATCAATAATTTTCCCTTTTTGTTGCGCATAGCTGCCCCACAGCAGAAATACCAAATTTTCGCGTTGCTGATTTAATGCGTTGATAATGGCATCGGTAAATTGCTCCCAGCCCTTTCCCTGATGAGAGGCAGCTTTGTGCTGTTCCACGGTTAGGACGCTGTTGAGTAATAGCACGCCTTGGTCTGCCCAGCTTTGTAGACAGCTGTGTCTGGGGGGTTTAATGCCCAGATCTTGTTCAATCTCTTTGAAAATATTAATCAGGGAAGGGGGTGGAGCAACGCCCTCTGGGACGGAAAAGCACAAACCATGGGCCTGACCCGGTCCGTGATACGGGTCTTGACCGAGAATCACGACTTTGACTCGGTCAAAGGGAGTGCTGTCCATGGCATTGAACATCAGTGAGCCACGGGGGTAAATAATTTTGCCAGCAGCCTTTTCTGCCTTGAGAAATTGCTTTAGCTCCTGCATGTAGGGGGTGGTAAATACATCCTCCAACACTGCTTTCCAGCTTGGTTCAAGTTTAATCGTGCTGCTAGGAGTGGGGGTGGCTTCTGTGGTCATAATAAAGATTCGTATGTCAAAAGAAGGAGGAGACTCGCTGAACTTGATTTGTTTAGCAAGTGCACAAACGAGCAAAAGTTATTCAGCATCAGTAAGTTGAGCTGCAACTTGAGGACAAAATATTCATTACAACTATAGGGCTTTATCAGTAGAGTCTTGATGCGATCGCTCATTTCTAGGGGCATGAACTAGTAACCAATACTAATTACATCGTAAATTAAATACTAAGGCATTCATCTGTGGGCCTCCTTGCCTGTAAGCTATGGTTTTAGCGAGGAGCTTTCCCATGCCCAAAGAACCTTTA
>JANQPU010000114.1 GCA_028285315.1 Acaryochloris sp. IP29b_bin.176 | reverse complement strand
GCCGTATTGTTGAGGAGCCGTGTGCCGTGAAAGTGGCAAGCACGGTTTTGAACGGGAGGGTGACAGGGTGACCTGTCACTCGACCCTGACGTTGCCAGTTGTGGGTTGTTAACTGACGATCTGTTCTTGAAGTAGGCCAGGCTTCCTAACATAAGCCATATTTTACTTGTAAATACAATCACAAACCTTGTTCCATAAGGAACCTAGACGCATTTACATTCTGCAATATAGTGGAGTTTCTAAAGCCTCGCCTACTTAGTATGTGATCGGGTAGCAATATAACCCTGCTATCCGACCAAGGTATGGATTAATTGGATAACTTAAACAAGCAAAGATTGAAAATATTCAATCTTTAATAGAAGAATAGTTAATTGAAGTTTTAAAAAATGTGCTTACTAGACCATCGCCATAAATCTTTTAGTGCCATTGCAAATCCAATTAAGTGGACAATTACTCGCGCTAAAACATGAACAAGAACCATGAATGATCTCCCAATTAAACTATAGTGAGAAAATATTAAAGTATTCTACTTTTAATGATTAGAGCCATCAGTCAATGCAAAAGATCGGTCTATTTAGTGCAAATATAAATATGGAATTGTTAGCCATTTAGTTAGTTTTTGAATAAAAATTAATTGTTAGTTAAATTATGGAACAGTAAGAAAAATAATGTTGTTACTTGGGTTACACTGCAGAAAATATTATGTGAATTAGATTCTATTTCTAATAGAAATTGCTAATTAATTATTTGATTCTAGTCCTCAGTAACTCCTACAATTCATATAAAAGAATTACAAATAAATAAATGAAAGTGTTTGAGATTCCATTGAAATCTTAAACAAGAGACTCATTCTTCCCAATCAGAAAAAGAACACTCCACGGTAATTTTTAGGTTGCGTTCCCCACTGCCCTTAGTGATGTATGGAACGCCAGCCTCACCCACGCCTTCATCGACGGAGCCTACATTAGCGAAGCCGACCTCAGCGATATTTCCTCACTGCTACTAAAACCGTCACAATGCCCATTTAGCTTAAGGCGTAATATCTGGATTGAATTGCCGAATTAACCTCACTGTTCGCTGATACTCTTTCTGGTTTCCCTGCTTGGCAAACAGCCCTGCTGCTTGCCTGAGATCTACCAAACCATTTGTTTGATCTCCTAACGAGAGACGAACGCTCCCTCGGTACAGATAAGCCTCTGCAAACCGGGAATTTCGCTGCACCGCATCGTCGAAATCTTCTAGAGCGCCAAAGTCATCCTCAAGCTCAAACCGCACCTTACCCCGATGGAAGTAAGGCTCAGCATTGTTAGGATCCAGAAGAATGGCTTGGGTGAACATTGCGATCTCATCTCGATAATTGCGCTGCTGCATTAGGGTCTGTCCTTGCCGCATTAAACTGGCAAGATTATCTTCCGCAGCTAAAGCAGTCCTACCATAGAGATATAGAGTCAGCAACAGCACCACCCCAAAACCGGATAGTTTGTTTACAACCGACATGATCCGAACCACCAACCCAAAACTAAAACTATTCCGTCACAAACCGAGATAGATAGTTTTAATCATGGAGCAGAAACCTGAAAATAGCCTGAGCTAAGCTCTAAGAAGCTAGCATGTCTCCACTCATCCAGATTCTTATTGTTGTAGATCAACTGAAACCTATGCTCTTATTCTTCAAATTCTCTACGGTTTCTGTATTACCTAGGTAGCATAAATTTTGTATGGATTTTGAAATTTGCAGGCGCGTGATTAGTGGCTCACCCCTACCAGAGCGATTAGGAGAGAGCCAAAGTTTGAGAATTAGCAGCAGAAGTAACGCTTTCAATTCCCTCGACAATGGCCTTGACCGTTTTTACGATCGCAGATGGATACCTTTGAATATCCCGAGAGAATCTGAATCGAATCACACTTTTCCAGTATCCTAATTTCGTCTGTCATTCCTATACCCTATGCAATACAGCGCTTTTTCAATTCCCCATGACAACAATCATCGGTATAGCTGGAGGCAGCGGCGCAGGTAAGACCACCCTGGCTAAAGCTTTAGTTGATAGCAGTAATGGTCGTGCCTTGCTGATCAGCCATGATCGTTATTACCGCTTCATGCCTTGTGGCAACTATGACTTACCAGAAGCTCTGGAGACAGATCTGATGATCGCTCATCTGAAGAGGCTGCGGTCTGGTCATTCGGTGAAGCTACCTGTGTATGACATGATCAGCAATTCCCGCAAAGAGGACACTGAGTTAGTCCACCCCCACCCAATCATTGTCGTCGAGGGGATATTTGTGCTGACCCAGCCCAAAATCCTGGAATACATGGACTTAAAGGTTTACGTCGAGACATCAGATCACCTGCGAATGAGTCGGAGGATTGTCAGAGATGAGAAGGAAAAGCTGAGATCAGAGTCTAGGATCATTCAGGACTGGAACGCTCATGTGATGCCAGCACATAAAGCATTGGTTGCACATGGGATTGAGTTGGCTGATCTGGTGGTGTCAGGAGAGGATGATGTGGAGGAAACTGTGGGAAGGATATTAGCGAGATTCATGGATTCAGAGTCGGTTTAACCCTATATCAATCCTCACATAAGGGCACTTCATCACTGGGCTCATTCGTTGCAGTTCCCACCCGCAATCGATGCCCATCAGGGTCTTCAATATTCATTTCTCGCATTCCCCAAGAGAAATTAGTAGGTACTTGCCGAATCTTGGCTCCTTTCGCTTTGTACTCAAGGAATAACGCATCAACATCAGCCACAAATATTGATATCCATGTACCAGCCTGCCCTTGTGCCCCCTGGCATAAAAAGATGCAAACGTCATCTCTGGAAACAGATGCAAAAGTCGGTGGATCGCCCCAGTCCCAATCTTTTTGAAAACCAAGAACATTGACATAGTAATCAATACTCGTAGGGATACTACTGACATTGAGTATGGGGGAAAGGCCCAAAAATTGGTTCTGAGCCATACTTTCTTTAGGTGTGCTAGTCATACTAATCCTACGCTCATCAAACTTCTATCGGCTTTAAGTCTTACCTAGAAAATAATCAGTACTGTAGAGAAAATAGTTCATTTGTGTTAAATATAAACAGTACATATGAACCATAATAATGCTTATTCGATCAGTTCGCCCTGTCGATTGGGCAGATTCTCTGTGTCTGCCTTTTCTCTTCGCTCCAGTTTCCGCTGGTTTCCCCAGCCCTGCCGACGACTTTTTGCAAAGCAATCTGAACTTGCAAGATGCCCTGATTCCACGCCCTGCCGCTACCTTTCTGATGCGAGTCGAGGGGGATTCGATGGAAGGCTGTGGGATATTCTCTAGGGATCTGATCATCGTGGATCGTTCCATTGATCCAGTCGATGGATCGGTGGTAATCGCAGTGCTAGACGGTGAGTTCACGGTGAAGCGATTTCGTAAAACCCAAGGGAAAATTTTGTTGACTGCCGAAAACCAAGACTATCCACCTATCAGCGTGCAGGAGGGAATGGACTTCTTTGTCTGGGGGGTGGTCACTTTCGTGATACACGGGCTGGAAGCTTGAAACAGCGTCTAATCGGGCTTTGTGACTGTAATTCATTCTACGCCTCATGTTATGTGTAATACACGTCGTAGAATCCTTTGTCTGTCAATGTTGAATTAGTGAGTTCTACAACGTAAGGGTAAAGAAGTAGGATAGAGTAATTGATTTTTATTCAGTTACTCTTCTTGTTTTTATTGGGTATACCGATTCAACTTGCACTGCCATTGAAACAACATCTATCAATAAAGTTTGGCAAGACACACTGATAATTGAGATAGATATTTTCTCAAAACTCTAAGATAACTCATGCTGAATTAAATTAAGATGTGGCCCAGGAAAAACTACTTTGTTATACTAAATAGCTATTCCTCAAGTATCAAAATAAGCAAATGAAGAAGCCATACGAATGGACAGAAGAAGATTTAATTTCTCTCGTAAATAATGAGGTGCAAGAAAGTATTGATCTCGATTATAAAGAATGTATGTCACTAAGAAAAAAGGACAGAGAAAAAAAAGAGATAGGTAAAGATGTATCTGCATTTGCTAATTCAGCAGGTGGGACAATAGTATATGGAATTAGAGAACAGGGTCATATTCCTATTTCTATTGATTCTGGATTCAACCAAAACGAGATTTCAAAAGAATGGCTTGAACAAGTTATAAACTCTAACATTCAACCAAAAATTGAAGGAATAAGAATTAATCCAGTTGAACTATCAACTAGTAATCCTGGGAAATTTGTATATGTAGTTTGCATACCTCAAGCACTATCAAGGGCTCCTCATCAGGCTTCAGACAAGAAGTATTATAAACGCTACAACTTTGAATCTACTCCAATGGAGGACTATGAAATAAGAGATTTATACACCAGACAAAGCACTCCTGATCTATATTTAACTTTTTCTCTAACAAGAAATTCATTAGGTATTGATAAATTAGATAATGAAATTCCTTTTGATGAAGACAATGGTTTAGGCCAAGAGATAGAGATATTTACATCTATTGGCAATACTTCAAATCAACCAGCCGAATGTTGCTCTATAAATATATATTTCTTTTCAGAGATAAAATTTGTAAGCGCCCCAGGATTTCAGTCAAACAGTCTTGAATTAAATAATGATCACCGAATGCACTGTATTTATAAAAATTTATTACCATCATTGCATATGCCAATCTTCAAACAACGTTCTTATTCATTGACGACAACTCCAATAAAAGTCATTATCAAAACGAAGGAATTCCATCAAGCAATACTTTGGAGAGTTGATACGCCAAGATCTGAGTCAAAATATGGAGTAGTTTCCTTTGAAGTTTCTAAAAATAAATTAAAATTAATCAGGGAAGATGCTCAAGATTTTTTCGATAAAGTATTAGAAGAATTAAAATCTGCTTCTCAGCAGAAGTAGGGCAATTGATGATATTTATCAAGGCAACTAACTTTCCATCATTTCCCTAGCTTCTCTCCAAGCAAGAGGCCGATATCCTCCAGGCTTTTCAGGTGCTAAGACTTTTACTTGGAACTCATTACCCACTGTACCGAGAAGATTCTTAGGTATATCTAAGCAGAACCCTACTCTAATTGCCTCTGCATACCAGCAATCAAATTCATTCGGTTCAGATATTACTGATTCGTGTGGAATATTAGGTTCGGCCCCTTCCCGGATCATGGCTAACAGACATCCACCAGGGTTGCTCACTACAGTTTTACTGCGGTACTGCTCAAATGCTGCAATAGCCAATCCAACCTGCTTAGGATCATGCTTCTGTATTTCACGCTGCAACCGCACTCCTATCTTTATTCCAAGCCTGCTAATAGCCTCTACGAAAGGTTCAGGTATATCTCGTAGGCTTTGCTGGGATTGATCAGGGGAATCAAGGGGTTTTAGGGGAATTACGTTCTTGGATGTACCTTGTGTAGTCAAGTCCTTAATTTTCTGTTTTAAACGCTGGCATTCATCACGCAACTCATAGATCTCGGCGACGTACCCACGAAGCTGCATATTTTCATGCTTCACTGTCTTAAGCTCGCCCTCCAACGATACAATCCGCTTGCGGGCCACTTCATGGAGTGTTTTTAAGCTGTGATTACCCTCTTGGTGTGGTTGCTGGTGGCTTTTAAATTTTTGGTCATCCCGTAAAGTTTGTATGTAGTCCTTAATCTGAGGCCACTTATACAGATAGCTAACAGATACCCCAGCAGTCTGAGCAATACCTGGAAACGTTAGAGGTTCTCTAGCCTTCTGCAATTCTTGAATAGCTTGGAAGACCTTCTGTCGTTTTTGCTCTTTCCGTTCCTGTTGGGCACGCTTCAAGACAGCAGTCTGTTTCTCACGATTCACCATGTGCGACCTCTCTGAGTGCTGGGAGCCACTTATCCATTGCAGTGAGAATAGACTTAGCCTCTTCACAAGCTAGCTCAGCACCAGCCTTCTGCGCTTCATACAGTCGTCTTTCCTCACCGACATACTGATTCTCATAGAGAGATAGCTTGCTGAGACTTGGCCGAAAACTGCCGCAACCATAACACTGGGGATAAAGCTTATATGGACATGGGTCTTTAGGATCTAGAGCACAGTAACCATAAACAGCCTGTCGGTGGGCAATTTCAGTATCCAGCTCATGAGCCATTAGATTCTGTAGTAGTGACTCTGGTAAAGACTGCCAAGGCAAAAACTGATTGCCTAGATTCAACAGAAGCTTTTGGAAAGGCAAATCGACTTTAGCTAATTGCTCAGAGGTAGGCGGTGCATAATGTTGAATGGTTATAGAGCTACAAGTATGGTCTGCATAGAGTTGTGCAGCTTCTAAACCATGCTTACTTCTTACCTCTTGAAGGCGGCTAGCACGGGTAATCTTGCCTGTAAAACGTGGAGGCTGGCCATTCGCATCAAGTATTTTCTCTCGCTCAATCAGATGACGAATGATCCGAACCATTGGATTGATAGCACCTGTGACCCTTGGCGGTTTTGGTAGAGGCTTCAAATTAGGATATATCGGATAAGTTTGAGCATAGATTGTAGAAAAGTGGCAGAACAAGTAAGGATACTCATTACCCAGTGTCTCCCTAATCCAATGCTGCTGAGCCTCGATGGCTCTACGAATCTCACGATTGGCAGGTAGCTTATGCCATCGGCTGACTTTCTGTTGGAAAAAATGAATGTACCATCGACTATTTTCTTGAACCAAGCAATCGTATTGCAAATGGCATACATCTGCGGGCCTAGCTGCCATATACTCCTGTACTAGATAATGACGGGCAATCGGCTCTGGAATCTTGCTCAAATGCTGTTGAATCGCATGTCGAGTAGGTTCATCAAGCCAGTTCGGGGCACCGTAGCAGGCTTTGGGCAAATCCCGAGACTTGACCAGTTGCTCAGCATTTAGCTCTAGCCACTCGAAAAATACTTTTATGATTTGTAGCTTTCGCTTAAGGGTTATGCCACCAACATTTGAACAGCTATCAATAAATCTTAGGACAGTTGCACGTGAGATCTCAGATGATGATCCTAGTTGCTCATAATGCAGAACTTTGCCTAGCTGGGCTAATGTTCCTCGTACAGCAGCTAAATGAGAAGTAGCAGTAAAAGTTCGCTGTTCCAGCAGGAAATAGAAATACCTCTTGACCTTGTCCTTATACCAGTCAGGGTGAATATCGGAGAATCCTATCGTACGCTGGTGAGATTTTTCTACAAATTGACGTAAATCCCATACGTCTTCCTTAAAGATGATGGGGTTAATAGGCACTTCTTCGTGGCGATGAACCCAACTATAAGGTTGCTGAGACTTTGAATTAAAGGCAATTCGACAAAAATGGCATCTATAGGGGCTTCGTTTCATGTTAGTCCGATAGATCCACCCTTTCTGTTGATCTGGACCTATCCCAATGCACTGAAGATTAGGGCAGGTCAGACTACGCTCATATCTGGCAATACGGACAGGAACTGGGCAAGTCAGATGAGTACTTTTCTTGCAAGTACCACAATTTAAAGCTAGCTTGCATGTTGAGGTAGGCTGGCGATGCATTCCGGTGATGATTCCAGTTTGGCAATGCGGACAGGAGTACTCTTCATGAAACTCTTGCTCCCAATCAACCTGTAGAGTTTTGTACAAAGTTTCATGAATTGAAATAGCGGGATATTTACGGCCGAACTGATTTGGCATAGCCTATCTCATCACTAAATTTTCAGTTCTTGAAGACTATTAATGCGACTCCCTATGACTTGGAGAAGATTTTTAATCTCTACCTCTCGTCTTTGCTGCCCTGCTACAGATGCTTCTTGCAAATTCTGTTGTAGTTGTTGTTGGTCTTTTTGCAGTTCAGGTAAATCTTCTATGGTCACGCGATGATACTGGCAGGTTAGGCAGGCATAGCGATGTTGACAGTCCCCTAACATCGTTGGTCTATGGCACTCTCCGAGCGGTGTATTTACTCGTAGGAGAGTAGCTAGTTTCTCATAGCGGCACTTTTGTGGTTTATAAGTACTCACTCGGCCACAAAAATCGACATAGCTTTTCGTTTTAGACTCTCTCTCAAGACGGTCTAAAGAGCGCTTTCTATAGTGAGGGAGCATCTCAAGTGAGCCATGACCCAATACCGCCGCGATATACTCGTCTTCAGTATCGCAATAGGCCATTACACTGGCTTTAGTTCTTCGAAGCATATGACTATTTAACTTGAAATGAATACCGTATCTGTCCCGAAGATCAGCTCTATCACTGAACGCACTCAACCAATTCCCCATCAGAGGAGCTGCGAGATATTCTGATATATAGACTGGTTCTGCATTGAACCTACCCCCTGAACGCAAGCAATCCGTAACCGTTGTGGATATCTTGCAAAACAATTTGTCAAAATGAGATTCTTTACCAAGTTTTGTATCTAGAACCTTTTGCTGCTCTTTTACTAATTCAGCAATTAATGGATGTACTTGATAAAACTTCCACTGTTGTGTTTTAGCTATCCATCTTAAGAGGTACCATTTATCCTCTTCCTGCTTAAGGCAATAACGTGGCATTTTTAGCATTTCTATCATTCGGCATCCCAAGGCAATCTGCAACCGAACAAATCGTTCTATTGGCGCTGGTAACAAATCTAATTGGGTATAGATTTGGTGCAAAACTTCTTCAGGGATGATTTCAACTTTAGGTGTAGGTCTCTTGTGTCGCGGAGCAATAAAGTTGATGTTCAACCATCCTTCCTCTGCCCAAAGTCTCGTAGCATAGACTAAAGTGGCTTTGTAATAATATGGCTGACTTTGAGTGATAAACTTTTGAAGGACACTATTGGTCAGATCAGTCGGATATATATGCCCTTCAGAAATCAGAAAATCATTTAGCTTTCTAAAGGTACATATATCTGTTGATAGCTTAACTATAGAGTGTCTTTCACGGGCTCTAGCCTTGGCAGTGAGTTTGCTTAAATACTTTAGCCAGGGGAGAGAAATCCTTGAAAAATTAGCAGTTTTCTGGCTTTTTATACGGCATTCTTCTGTGGTATATCCCAAAGAAGTTAACAACCAAATATCGTTCTGAATCCAAGTATCATTAGCCCACTCACATCCCAGTTCAGATTGAGAAACTCGCTCTTGGAGCATCATCATTGGTGATGTCATCAAAACAGTTATTCAACCTCACCTATTTCATCAGATAGATAGGTATCTAAGGTCATCTCATCTAACACATGGCTATAGGTATCTTTCGTTGTTGTAATTGAGCGATGCCCTAGAATCTGCTGTACATAGTGATCTAAGTAGCCAGCCTGCAGCATTCGTGTTGCATATGTATGCCGGAATAAGTGGGGATATGATCTGATGCCAGTACGGCTCTCAAGCTGTTTAAATAGCTTGTTAAATCTGCTGAGCGTCATTGGCTGGCCTATGTTTTGTCCCGCTAAGGTAACGAACAGCATTCCATGACCAAGCTTCTCCGCTTCTGAAGGATACTCTTCCAATAAATATGCATGAAATATTTCCTGAATGGATTCACGGTTATGCAGAATAGGAATGATACGTTCAGTTCCCTTTGCATAGGCTTTATTTGGGTTATTACGCCTCACAACTTGAAGGCGGCCTGTAATCTCTAGGTCTTTTACATCTTCTAGGTGCAATCCCAGTAATTCTCCCCGACGCATCCCTGTCGCACGAAGAAGTGAGATGAGAAGTTGATCACGGTAGTTTCTACATGCAGAAATGAGCGTTTTAACTTCAATATCTTTCAGACAGCCAGGAAAAACTTTGCTCTCCTTGAGCTTGATTCGCTTTGTGACCTGTGGGGAAGCCTTGGCAATGCCATGAAGAAAGCCTGGTCTTTTCCTTATCCCAGATGATAGACGAGTGAATGGCAGCTTACCAATGCGTCCCTGAAGGGTATGGAACTCATACATTTCTTGAATAGCGGTTATCGCTTGATTCACGGTGCGGGGGCTTCGCTTTACCTCAGATTGATAAACATCGGCTGAAATGACTTCTACCTCACTGCCCAGAGAGTACCAGTTGGCAAAGTCAGCCAGTTCTTTCAAGCCCACCTGGCACCAATCCAGTGACTTATGGCTGAGCCACTGCCAGAAACTCGATAGGCGATAAGCATAAGTACTAATCGTATTGGGTGCTAGTCCACGCTTACGGGCATAATTCAAGTAGCGTTGAATTGGCTCGACAGGCAAATACGAATTGCCATCAATGACGCATACAAACCTTTCGCTCGTTATGGGGTCAAGCGCTTGTCGTACTTTGATCTCATTCCACTTTATAGAAGGACTCATGGAGCCACTCTAGGAAGAAATCTGGCTCGCTGTTGTTGTTATTTACACTTTATAGAATCTGGCAGTATTTTTGTACTATTAGATATTTATGATTTCAAGGTTATGCAACAGATCACTCTGCCCACTACAGGTGTAAGACCAGTAATTTTACGATGGAGGCCAGGATCCTTCAAAATCTATAGCTGCCATGAACTCCTAATCTGGGGCATGATCATTGCTGTTTGATACAAGTCCAAAACGGCATCGCTCTCGTCGTATCGCTATGGTGGACTGTGATAATTTCTATCCAAACTGTGAAAAAAATTTTATGCCAGCCTGGAAGGACCGCCCTGTGGGAGTTCTATCGAATAATGATGGCTGTTTGGTGGCCCGTTCTAATGAACTGAAGGAAGCAGGCATCCCCATGGGTGCGCCTTATTTTAAGTATCGAGAACAGTTGCAAGCCATGAATGCCGTCATCGTATCCAGTAACTATGCGTTGTACGGTGATATGTCCTCGCGGGTAATGACTACCTTGGGTCAGTTTTCACCTGATATCGAGGTGTACAGCATTGATGAAGCTTGGCTTGACCTCTCTGGCTTTGACCCGGCCACCCTTGATGCTTATGGTCGGGAAATCGTGACAACTACTAAGCGCCACACAGGTATCCCTATCTCTATGGGTATTGCACCTACCAAGGTACTTGCGAAAATTGCCAATCGAATTTGTAAACGACGGAAGATTCCTGGTCATGTGTTTAATCTGGGTAGTGTAGAGAACCTTGATGTTGTCCTCAGTACTATTGATGTCGGGGATATTTGGGGAATTGGGAAGCGTTGGTCAAAAAAACTGCGTGCTTCCGGGATTTACAATGCAAGGGACTTACGAGACGCAGATCCTGAAAGAATGCGGAAGCAATTCAATGTAGTCATGCAACGAATAACCCTAGAATTGCAAGGATTTCCTTGTCTTGGCTTTGAAGATATTCAAACGAAGAAACAGATTATTGCTTCACGCTCCTTCGGTGAGCGGGTAAAGAGTTTGGGGCCACTTTTAGAGGCTGTGGCCATGCACGCCACTCGGGCTGGAGAAAAGCTTAGGGCACAGGGGTCGGTTTGCGGTGCCATTCAGGTATCTATTCGTACTGGTCGCCATAATCCCAACGAGGCATACTTTAGAGAATCTGCTCTGGCCAAGTTTCCAGTGGCTACCGCTGATACTCGAAGACTGATTAAGGGAGCCTGCCAAGGGGTGAAACAGATCTATAGGAAAGGACCGCGCTATGCAAAAGCTGGTGTGATGCTGTTGGATATTTCACCAGCTCAAATGGTTCAAGGGAGTCTCTTTGAGACAGGAGATAGCACTAGGTCAGCGGCACTTATGGCTACTGTTGACCAGATCAATCAGTTCCATGGCAGAAAAACCCTTTTCTTTGCTCGTGAAGGGGTTAAACAGGCTTGGTCTATGAAGCGCAGTATGACAACCCCAGCTTATACAACACGGTGGGAGGATATCCCTGTGGTGAGCTAGAAAGGCTAAGAAGTTTTTAAAAAGGTGATGACAACGCTCCGGTTCATACAATTGTTAACTAGCCTTAGAACGCTTTATTGGCGTCAATTTCAAATTCAAGGTGCTTTAGTTCCTTCACGAGGTGTATTTTCCAGCTTTCGCCCTCGAACGGGATGTACACTACACCGTGAAAGTCTGACGGGACTTCAAGTGGGCCGCGAACCAGTGGGCAGACGTGCGACCGCCCTAAACGACCGACGAAATAACCCAGTTCAAGAACAACGTTTTGCCGGGCTCGTGGATGTAATTCGTCAGACTTTATTTTGACTGCGCCAACGTCATCAGGGCTGAGCAAGATGACAGCGTATGACACGTTGGCATGCCGCTCAAACTTTTCGATAATTGTGTCACCACCACTTGCCTGCTCGTGCAAGATTATCGGCTCAAAATCGATGCGTTCGAGAAATCTCGCAACCGCTTCTTTCATTTCGTTGTCGTGGCCATGGACAACGAATACTTTGCGTGTCGCTGTAACGTTGCCATCAGTCGGCATTTTCGAGGTGGGGCCGGGCCGAAGCTCGTAGTCTTCGTATTCTTGAATTACAGACCGAATAATCGCCCTCGCCCTCTTCATCCCATTCATGAATGATTTATGAAATGTGCTGTCAGATGTGCCCGTTGAGAACACAAGCGGGCTATAAAGAACATCGTTGAACGCTTTTAGCTGGTTGCAGTCGTCACCGAATAAGCGACGAAGGGCAGACTGTACTTTCTGTCGCCACTCAGTCAACTTGCCAGAGTCGGTCCACGCATAGGATGCAGACTCGGCTTCAGTGTGAAGCTCTTTCAGACGCTCATAGGCAGTGTGTTTGGGGTTTGGCATTCAAGCTTTTGAGTTGCTGGCTAAAGTATGGTTATACGTCAGACTGTCGCATAACATCTAACACCCTTATAAAGGATATTAGATGCCAATTGTTGAATAACATCCTCTTCAAGTGAATTAGATCTCAAGAGTCGGATAACACCCTTGTATCCCAATACACGCTGACATGATGATTACTAGGTTGTATGTGGTCCATAGCTGTACGCACCAGAATCAAATTCCACGTCGTAGAAGAATTCGTGAGGTTACTATAGCGAGAAATCTGGCCTGTTGTTGTTGTTATTTACACTTCGTGGAAGAAGGTTTGCCTATCCTCATAATTCGGTAGAGTGCGTACTAAATCCTCACTTACGACATAAGCCCGTGGTGATCGCTTCCAATAACGATGGTGTTGTTGTCACCGCCAATAGAAAAGCTAAAGCCTTGGGTCTGATCATGGGTGTGCCCTTGTTTAAGGTGCAAGAGCTAATCAAGCAACACGATGTTCACGTATTTAGCTCCAACTATGCCTTGTACGGTGACTTATCCCAACGGGTGATGACAGTTTTAGAGCAGCATACGCCTGAGCAAGAAATCTATTCCATTGATGAATGTTTTATGCGAATGCCAGATTTTGCTGAGGCCACTGCCTACTCTCATAAGTTGCGTAAGACGGTGTTGCAATGGACAGGGATTCCTGTATCCATTGGAATTTCGACCTCTAAAACATTAGCGAAGATTGCCAACGCTGTTGCAAAGGAGCAAAAGCAATACGATGGCGTCTTTGACATCTCCTCCGCACGTAACGCTGAGGGCATCTTAGCCACCTTTCCCGTGAAAGATATCTGGGGCATTGGTCGCCAATATAACAAGTGGCTGTTGAGCCAAGGAATTGAAACAGCGAAGGAACTCCGGGATGCGAATGAGGGGTTGATCCGCAAGGAAATGGGGGTAGTAGGGGTGAGGATGATCCATGAATTAAGGGGTATCTCCTGCCTCCCTCTGGAGTTGGTTGCTAAACCAAAGAAAGAAATCTGTGTCTCTCGATCCTTCGGTCAGCCCGTGACAAAATTGGCAGACTTGCAAGAAGCGATCGCAGCCTATGCATCCAGGGCAGCGGAGAAGCTTCGCCATCAAGAGCAAGTCGCTGAAGCAATGATCGTGTTTGCCCGCACAAGTCCGTTTAAGGAGGGGTATTTTCGCCAATCTGTATCCGTGCAGTTTCCCATCGCCACGAACTACACGCCGACAATGGTGGAGTATGCCCGCAAAGCAATGGCTCGAATCTATGAACCAGGCCGGGAATTTCAGAAGGCAGGTGTGCTGATGGTGGGGTTATGTTCCGAGACGACGATTCAAGGGCACCTCTGGGAGAAAGATGAGTCTTGGGTGAAACGCAAGCGGCTGATGTCGATCATGGATGAGGTGAATGATCGGTTTGGCCAGGGCACGCTGGAGATTGCGGCTTCGGGGGTGCGGCAGACCTGGCGGATGCAGCCGAAGTGGCGCTCTCCCCGGTACACAACCTGCTGGGCTGAGTTGCCTGTGGCGAGTTGTTGAGGGGATTGTGGCGTGCGATCGCATATCGATTCCTTGAACTTCTCCAAAATTTTCCGTGAATGTGTCGAACTTTGGCATACTCGCTCGGAATAAATATGGGCTGGTGCCGAGGTAGACCAAATTTTTCTCATAGGATCTTCGTAATATTCACAGTGAGGGACTTTTGGAGGCTTAAAAATCAACATCTTCATTTATGATGAACGTGTTCTCTATAGATAAGGGCTAGGAGTCTTTATCAGCATCTTTCACAGCCTTTAACCTAATCAACTATTTACAAATGAGTATCGTTATCTCGAACAATTAGATTGACTCAGGATTGGTTATTACTATTCTTAAAAACATTCATAGATAAGGCTTTTAGCCATTTTTCTTTTTTTAAGTTGGAATAGTTACGCTTATGATCAAGAAATTGAGCTTTGAATCCCTATAATCCTTAAATACAAAGCTTTTTATCAATCCTGTGAGAAAAATTTGGTCTATCTCGGTACCAACCCTATTAAAGGTCAAATCATTTGCCAGTGACTGCTCGGATAAGGAAACAGTCAAATTTGTTACCCATCCCAAGTACAACAGCTATGAAGCAATCCAAAATTAGTCCTGTTATTCCCCATCGCCTAAGGCGTCGAGCTTTTCTCACGATGGCGGGGGTAATGGTCAGCACAGTCGCCAGCGGCCGCCTTTGGAGTCCTGCCGCCCATGCCTACGAGGTGACACTCTCGCCAACGAACCCCAGGCTGGGCGATACCATCTCGGTCGTGATCTCTGGCGCTTCAACGGCTAGCACTGCCCCGGTTGTTTCGGTCAACGGCACCAACTATCCCAGCTTTCCGGTATCCGGCAATCGTTACCGGGCGTTGATTCCCACTAGTCCACTAGATACACCTGGACAGCTAACATTGGATGTCTCTGCCTCAGACTCATCGCGTCGCCTAACCGTAAACCTTGCAGGCCGCTCCTTTGCCACCCAGCGCATTTGGCTCCCCTCGGGCAGCAGCGACTTGGGGACCGATCACGAATTTGACCGCGTCGACAAATTCAAGCGCATCGTTACTCCAAAGCGTTACTGGAAAGGCGCACTGGTCCGCCCTAGCCAGGGCTACGTCAGCACTGAATTTGGTGTCCGGCGATATTACAACGGCGTGTTTGCTAAAGACTATTACCACCGAGGCGTAGACTACGCTGCCGCCACTGGTTCGCCCGTTGTCGCTCCAGCGGCAGGTTATGTCCGACTAGTGGGAAGAGTGATTGACGGCTTTGAACTCCACGGAAACACCATCGGTATCGATCACGGTCAGGGCGTGTTGAGCATTATGATTCACCTGAGCCGCATAGACGTTGCCGAAGGAGACTTTGTCACCGCCGGGCAGAGGATCGGCGGTGTTGGAACAACAGGAGCATCAACCGGCCCGCACCTGCACTGGGGTCTTTACCTTCATGGGGTAGCAGTTGATCCGGTTCCCTGGCGCTTTGAAGGTGTTGAGTAGTTTTTCGTTATAAACAACAAAAAAGAGAATCTTGATAGATATCAGTCATTGGGGGTATTCCAACAAATCTACGAAATTAGGACATATAGATCTCAAAAGCCCTCTAGCTATACATCTCAAGATCAGAGATCGAGCTTTTGAAATCACTTTTTTTGAATGAAATTACATTTCAGATACTATTTCTCACAAGGAATACTATTCTCTGATTTATGAGCTATAGCCTCAGCAAGTTTTTAATTCTATTACCTATCTCTTATTAGATATTTACACTCAGACTACTGCTATGCAATGAACATAGCCTCTGCTCATCTGTTTTTCTGATTTATGTTCCTAGAGTCATCAGAAGCTCTAGTTTCCGCTAAAGGTTGAGGTGTAATCGGAAGAGTTGGCTAACCCATAATGGCAGATACCCAAGCCAGTTAAGAGAGAGGGGTACATGCCAATT
>JANQPU010000111.1 GCA_028285315.1 Acaryochloris sp. IP29b_bin.176 | reverse complement strand
TGGGGCGATGAAACTACCTGTTTAATCTTTTTCAGGTATTCATATTGGGTTTAACAGCCCATATTTCAGGTTAACCATATAAAAACCCGAAATCAGTTGCAACCCAAAAGTGAAACCACTGTTGCGCCACTGATGAATCTGAGTATGTCTCGACGCCTCATTTTTAACACCGGAGATGTTCTGAGTATCTGATTTTTTTTTCATGACTTGATCTTGAAGTCTTAAAGTCTCAGATTCTACAAGGGACTTATATTACCTAGGTAACCTTAACTTAAAGACGTTGGAGGTTCGACATTGGTATTGAGAATGAGCATCCTAAACCTCAACCGTAAGCCGCTTCAACTCAGCATGATCATTGGTTTGCTGTGCGTTCCAAATATCATGGTCGGCCTGCATTCGCATCCAGGTTAGAGGCTCCAGGCCCAAAACTCTAGACAGCCTAACGGCCATATCAGAACTTAGAGCAATCTTGCCATTGACCAATCGTGAGAAGTTACCAGGGCTAACATCAAGGGCCTTGGCAACATCAGTCAAGGTCCATTCGTTGGGTTCAATAAACAATCCTTGAATGACCTCGCCGGGGTGGGGTGGGTTATGCATCAACATCAGTGGTAGTCCTCGTAATCAAGCAGAATAACGTCGCCATCTGTAAATTCAAAGGTGAGTCTCCAGTTGCCACTAACGCGAATTGACCATCGAGCGCTTGGCTTTAACTTGTGGAGGTAGAACCCAGGTAAATCCAGCTCCAGCACGTTGGACATGCTGTTTAGGACTTCTAGTTGCAATCTCAATCGTATCTGATGCTTCGCTTGGATGCCCGCCGTCGAGCCAGTCTCGAAAAAACGCTTGAGTCCTTTGTGGCGAAAGCTTTTAATCATATTAGTATTGTAATATGTACATTGTACAGTATGCAATAGTCATTTACTAAACAATCCGTAGATGACGCTTTTGCGTTCTAGTTGTTTGGGTACGATTAGCTATCTCAGCCTTAAGATACTGGAGCGCTGCTGCGGCCTGAGCTGGATAGAGATGAGGCTGCATGAGGTAAGTGAGGCGATCAGCCATCGGTGAGCCGATCCACTTGCCATAAATTTCCTGGCTGGTGGAATCACTTGATAGCTTTTCTGGGTTCTCAAAGTACTCATCTTTGTACTGATCTACTAATCGGGTCGCTTTCGCCATGACCAGCTCGTAGCGCTCCTTATCGTCAGCACTCTTGCGCTTGCAGTGGAGCGCTTGGAGTTCTTGCATAGCGATAAACAACGATAGCAAGCCATGTGAGCGCTCCTGAATGACTTCATCAATGCGGCAACCAGGATGCTCGACTTTGTTGCAGATGTACTCAGCGAACCGTAAAGCTTCCCGGTATTTGGCGACTTTGACAGTTGTGGGATTAGTGGCTGCGGGGAAGTAAGTCATAATTTCTTTCCTATGTAGCGATGGATAAAAGTGAAGGGGGAGGGGCAGGGTGCCCCAGAGACGCTATTCGATGTGAACCGGAGAGCCGTCTGAGCGGTAGCCAACACAAACGCCATCAATATAGCCAGTGCGGGCCGGAGTCCCTGTTGCGGGCTGGCTGGCTTCTCCATCGCCTAGCAAATCTTCGTACTGTTCCATCGCAAACAATAGGTTGGGATCGGTGAACTCTAAACCACAGTTCAAGATGGGGGTTTCTACATCGGTTAAATTGAACATAGTTAAATTCCTCTATCGGGTTTTAACTAGGGCATCGCTTGAACTTTCTCAGGGTTAGAAGCGGTGCCTTTGTTTGTATGTAAGTATTATAGCATCTATATGCTTGATAACAAGCATATATAGGGATTTATTTACATAAAGTTAACATTCAAATATGCTTGATAACATGCATACGTATGCTAATTTGAATCTATTGTTCAAAGGAACTGGAGATGCCACCTCGAAACCCATCCCCTACTTACGATCACCTCAAACCCCTTCCCAGAGCAGACAATACTGAAGAGGAGTTATCCAAAACGATAGGTGTCCGCTTGGAGATGAGCGTCTATGATGCATTGATTCAACGGTATCCAGCCAAGGGGGAACTAACCGCTTGGCTGAGAAAACAAGCGAGGATCGGGGCGAAGAATGAGGGGCTACTTTCTTAGGGATTGCTGTGCGATCGCATCCCTGATACCAATTCCCAAAACTCTTACCCATCCGCCAAAACTCCGATAATGCAGCATCCTCAAGTAAAGGCAGGGAGCGGAGCAAAAGCCCGGTTTTGAGATGGCGACATTGCCGATCTGGGGTGCGCTACACTCTTGCTTGTTTCGGGGGTGCCTACTTCCGCATCATCTCAGGCCGATCCTCGTTTCAGCACCAGCCCCCGAAACTTGCCCCGTGGCAAGCGTTTTCTCTTCTCTGAGCATCATCACCGATAGACCCGCATTACCATTCTCAAATTGCTCGGAGACATCCCGCCAACCTAGTTTCCGGTAGAATCTTGCAGAGCTGAGCCTAGCGTTTGACCAAATCGGCCTTACTTGATTGGACTCTTGCAAGTCTTCAAGCAAGACCCGGATCAATCCTGTGCCAATCCCCTGATTTCTCCAGCCTGGAGCCGTCGCCATTGCTCTAAGTCGCCATGCAGGTTCCCCGTGCCAGGTCGAGGGGATGAGGGTGACACAACAGATCACTTTATTCAGTCGATTGAATGCCCCATAATGCCGGGTTTCATTGTCCTGGTCTTCTGGGAAGATGACCTCAGCGATAGGTAATCCTGGCCGTAAAACTTGGTGGCGAAGTTGGAGAATATGATCTGCGGTCGTCCTGGTGAAGGTGATCATGGTGGTTGGGGTTGCGTGAAAGTATGCTGAAGCTAATCAATTTGGCACTAACATCCTGTTCACAACAGTCTCCCAGGCTTCAGGTGAAACTCTAATTGCTTCTTTCTTACATTGAATTATTAGGTTGATCACATAAAAGTATGAGTCCAGTACCTCTGCATCTTCTGGCTCAAAGTCAAGGATAGATTCGTTTAACTGGAAAATTTCATATTGAAGACTCAATATCTGGTTTACAAATTCTAGATGTTTTTCAATAGGCTCCTCAACTCCTGGTTGCTGAGATGATAATGCTTCAAGACCTTCTGCTAGTTTAGGCAAGTTTACCCCAGAGTATAAACTTCCTTTTAGACTATTTAAGTCTTGTGCAAGGGTACGGTCTGCGTCGATCTCGCTGGCGAGGGCGTGGGTGTAGTTGTGGTCCCGGTCGAGAGCACGGGCGCGGGCGTAATCTTGGTCGAGGTCTCGGTCGAAGGCACGGGCGAAATCTCTGTAGATCTTCACGGCACGAGCACGGGCGCGAGCGTAGCCCAGGTCTCGATCAAGGTCAATATCAAGGTCTCGGGCAAGGACTCGGGCGCGGGCGCAGGCAAGACCGAGAGCGTAATCCAATTTTCGGTCGAAGGTGAGAGTGCGGTCGAGGTCTCGGGCAATGTCTCGGACGAGGTCTCGGGCAAGAACTCGGGCACGGACGTGGTCGAGAGCGAGGGTGCAATGGCGTTTGAAGTCGTGGGTGTTAGTGCGTGCGTAGTCGAGTTTGCAGGTGAGGCTTCGGACTCGGGCGCGAGCGTGATCGAGGGCGAGGGCAAAGTAAATAATATCTACTCGTAATTGTAATGAATTATTTACATTACCCTGTTGAATAATAATTTGTTCAACCCACTGCAATAATGTTTGAAGCTTTCCACCTTGAACCATCCGTAAAGAATATTCACTCATAGAAAGCAACAGCCGATCTGCACCTGCTTCCATAGATCCAATAACCAAGAGGAAAACTTCACGCCAGCTATTATTTTGGAGATGTTTATCTACTAAAGTGTCCATCTGGTTATGAGCCAGAATATGTCTAGCAGTTAAATATTCCTGCAAGGTCAAATGAGAAAAAGAGTAAATATCCTCTGCTCGTTCAACAAGTATGCCTTGCTGAATAGCAATAGCATTGAGTACTTTCTCACCACTTAAGTTTTCAGGAGCATTTAGGTTTGTATTCAGAAAAGATTGAATCTTTTTGACTAGTTCGTCTTGAGGTATAAAAAGACGATTTCCATCAAATCTCTCATGAGCAATCTCAGCTAGTAAAATTTCTTCTAGCTGTGCATCAAGCCCCTGATATATCTCTTCACGTAAAATCCGCTTCTCTGCGGCCCATTCTTCTATTAGGATTCGTAGTGCTTTCCGATACAAAGTGCTGCGATTTTTCGAGATTGACTGAGAACGGTCATAAACTAAGCATAGAAAAGTTAGCAACAGAGGAGTATGTGCCAATTCCTTGGCTGCCTCGTTTTCAGGCTTTTTCAGTAACTCCCAATACAATTTGGCTGTTCCACTCTTAATATCTTCTTCAGAGCGAAACCAGTTATTTATATATTGTTCTATCTGACCGTCTTCAAATTCAGCCATTATTACATCAGTGAATCGGCGAAAATTATTTCGATAGGCCGCAACTCGACATGAAGTTATGAATCGATTTTTATCGTGCTTATCAACAAAGTCTTGAATTGTATCGATGACGCGATCACGTTTTTTAGTGGGAACTTCATCTAAACCATCCAAAAGAATTAATAGTCTCCCTTGCTTAAGAGCTTTTTCAGTAAAGCCTTTCGGATTTGGAAAGCCACAATGTTCAAATTCTTTGGCTATAAATTTCTGGATATCAATCTGATCTTCAGTAAAGCGTTTTAACTCCAGCAATACAGGTAAACACCGATGTTTATAGTTGCCCTTTTTGACCTTAAGAGCTTCCAATCCAATTTTTCGTAAAAATGTTGACTTACCTGCCCCTGGTGCACCTAGTACCATCAAGAACTGAGTGTCGTTTGCAACTTTGACCCCAGTACGTTTCTGATCTTCTTTATTCGATCTGGCTCTTCTGGGATTCTCTCTATAAGCTTTTTCAAGAGCGTCAATTGACGAAAAACTCCGTCGCCCAGCACTATCTAATAGAACAACAGCCGTATAAACATCATCTAAATTTACTGGCTCACGCATCCCTAAAACTTTTAACAAACCATGTCGTTTTGTGTAGGTCTCAACATAATTTTGGGAAGCATTGAATATTTTTTGCTGAGTACCTTTACTGATATCTTGGCTCAGCCATCTCGTAATAACATTAGTCCCTTCCTTCTTGATGATGCCAGTTACTATGCCTGTTACACCTGCTGTTGCGGCAGCAATTAAGGGTTCAAAACCAGTCATCAGAACTCTAGACCTACTAACTTGCAAAGATTGTCTTTATTTTGCATTTCTGACTATGCATTAGCTGAAACAACCTATATTCTTTTAGGTTGGTAAAAAAATGCTGGCTAACAAGCCGTAAAAACAACCCCTAACTCTTCATAATTTCCTTTCGCGTCAATTACCCAAGATTGACTCGCCAACTTCCTGAGTTCGCTCGACCAACCCTGCTCCGGTTCAATCTCCAATAAAAAGAAATCTATTTTCAAATTCTCTAGGGAATCTGAGTACTCTTTGAGGAAGGTGGAACTCAGTGGCGCAATACCATCGGTAATAAAGACAATATCGGCCTCGCTGTAGTCGTTGTCCTGCTCAATGATGTCTCTGGCCGTTTCCAGTGGTCTTTGAAACTCTGTCCCTCCATCCGTGGGACTCGTGACCAGCAATCGGATCAGCTGGTCAATATCTTCTCTGGGATGGAAATAGATAGGGTCGTAACAAGTAGACTCAAACAATACCAGCGAAACTACCCGATCCTGCTCGTGGGCCAACTTCACCAACGCAACGATCAGGGCTTTTGACCATAGAAAACGGTTGCCCTCTTCCATCGATCCAGAGCAATCCAGGCAAATGACCATCGGGCCTTTCCCTTTCTCCTCTGGGGCCTGTAAGTCATTCTGGAATAACTGACCCTCTAGATAGTCCCGGTAAAAACTCAGTTTCTGTCTGGAATCTGAAAGTCTTGCCAACTCTTGAGGCAGAATCTGTGAGACATCATTCCCCGTGGTGATTCCCACCAGTTCACCATATCCCGTCTCGGCCTGGTGCTGTCGGCGTTTGCGGTTGGCCGTCTCCAGGGCATTTCCGGCGAGAGCGAGTATCTTTTTGAGTTGTGGCCGCTGCTCAATCAAAGCCGCTAGTCTTAGCTTCTCTCCCGTGGGTGTGGGGTTGCGGTCACCTGACTCATTTCCCCAGATCACTCCCAAAGCCTCCAGTTCGTCTTTCTTCTCCTGGATCTCCCCCTCAGCATCCTCAACGCTCTCGCCAATGCCTTCACCTTCCATATCTTCTAGCTGTTGAGCAAAGGCTTGGGCCGCAGCTGACATGACCTGCCCTTGGGCTTGGAGCTGCTTGAACAGTTCCTCATCACCCTCCATTTTGGCGCGGCGGGCCTGCGCTCTCAGGGTGTCGAGTTCGTCTATCTCCTGATCGTCGCTGGCCTCTTCAAGCTGTCGGTGCAGATGGGTAATCATGGATTGGGTAGCGATAGCAGACCCTAACGGATCACCGGCACAGGTCCGGGTTAGATTTTGGAATTCTTCAGACTCGCTGAGCTGGTTGTGCAATACTCGCGCCCATTGATGCTCTGGCTTCTCTGGTAGCCATTGCGGGTCAGGGGAATAATACAGACGGTGAAACACTTCTAGCGCAAAGCTGTTGAGGGTTTTGATATTTGTGTCTGCGGTCACCTGCACCATTGCAGAATTAGAGTTGAGATAGTCTTGCCAGAACAGCTTTGAGGTTTCGCTGACTTGGGTGGTAATCGGGGTGAGTTCTGCCTTGAGCTGGGTATACATCAGTACAAGCCTTCTACAAGTTCAGTGATTCGGTCTGATTGCTCTTTAAGCTCGGCCTCTGCTTTAGCTTTCTGGCTAGCTCCATTTCGGCAGAGGTCGGCCTGCACCTTATGCAAGCTGTTCAATAAGTTGCTGAGCTGAGTTCTCGTGAAATCTGCTGCATTGGCTTGGTCTTGATGAGTCAGATCCGAACCATTCAGCTCTTGTTCTAGTCCTGAGACTTCATTCTGAGCGACTTTGACAATATCCGCTAATTTCTTTTTCGCGATGGGTGCTGCGGTTTCGAT
>JANQPU010000110.1 GCA_028285315.1 Acaryochloris sp. IP29b_bin.176 | reverse complement strand
GAAAAGATCAGCAGTTTTCATGGACGGGAGAGAAATGAAGCACGGCCTCCTAGATTACCATCGGTTCTCGTTCAGATCCTATTTTTGCGACACAACCATCGAACCCAAGAGCCTGAATGTAGGACACAATAAGGCTTAGAGATATCTTTAGAATTGGAAAAGTACCAATTCCACCAAACTCTTGTTAGATATAGGTTATAAAGATTTTACTGCTCTAGAAAATGCAATACTTTACACCTGAAATCTAGTTTGTGTAAGGGATACAGCCTTAACGTTATTTTTTGTCCATATGATACCTAAACCTTAAAAATGCAGAAAGTCGCTGTATTCGGCAATGCTGGTGGTGGTAAATCGACCCTCAGCAAACATTTAGCCCAAATGACAGGACTCCCCCTGATCGCATTAGATTTGCTCAAGTACAAACCGGGTGGCGAAGAAGTCTCTCAAGCAGACTACAAAGCCGCTCATGACCAACTGATGCAGCAAGACCAGTGGATCATTGATGGTTTCGGTTCCATCGACACGGTGTGGGAACGACTTGAGGTAGCAGATATCCTGGTGTATCTGGATATGCCCCTCCTGCAGCACTACTGGTGGGTGACCAAACGGTTTGTGACAAGCTTCTGGGTACCGCCAGAGAGTTGGCCCCAGGATAGTCCTCGATTTCAAAGTGCGCTCAATAGCTACCGCACGGTTGGACTGTGCCACAACAAGCTCACGCCAAAGTATTGGGAGTATGTTGCCAAGGCTAAAACTACTAAGTGGGTCTACCATCTGCAGTCCACTAGCGCAGTGACTGCGTTTTACCAGACGCTTGTAAAAGAATGAGTGAAGTAATAGTGCGATCTCACGAATCTCTATAAGTCGGGGATTAGACTCGTTACATCTGTCGCCAAGATTGCGACAACACTTTTGCTGCCGACTGGGTAAAAACGAACGTCAGTAGCAAGCCCACCGCTAAATCCGGCAGGATAGAACGAGTCAGCGAGACTAATCCTGCTGCAGCTAATACGGAGGTATTGGCAATAATGTCGTTGCGAGAACATAACCACACCGAAGACATATTGAGGTTATCTTGTCGATGACGGGTCAGGAGTAAGAGACATAGCAAATTTGCTAGCAAGGCAATCATACCCACAATGCCCATGGTTGAGGTTCCTGGACTCGCCCCGGTAAACAGTTGATAGCTTGCCCTAGCAAAAACGCCAATCGCCAACAGAAACATAATCATACCCTTGAGAAAGGCTGCGCCTGCCTGCGCTTTGACGCTTTTGTTGAGGACATACAAACTGCTGGCATAGACCAATGCATCCCCCAGCATATCCAACGAATCCCCAGTGAGGGAGAGGGACTCTGCCCGAATCCCCGCCCCGAATTCAACGACAAACATAAGCATGTTGATCAGCAGAACGGCCCAAAGCACCTTTGCCTGCTGCTTTCTCAGCTTTGACAATGTTTTGGCTTTGGCTTGACAGCACTGATCGCTCATAGCGAATCTCCACGTTCAAACATTCAAACTAGTATTTGAATGTTACTGCAACCAGCCTAGACATTCAAACCAATATTTGAATGTCCTACTCGACCAGTTGATTCAGCGTATGGTGAAGAATCTCAGCAACGCGCTGATCCTTGAGGGAGTAATAAGCTAATTTGCCATCATTTCGATACTTAAGAATTTTAAGATCCCGTAGCTTTCGCAGGTGGTGGGAAGCTGTTGCGATTTTCATTTGCAGCAAAGATGCCACATCGCATACACAGAGTTCTGTTCCCCCGCTCAGTGCATACAGAATCTTTAACCGTGATCGATCGGCTAAAGCACCAAAAAGCACTTGAGCCTCCACCAGCAGATCCTCGCCAGGCAATGCTTCATTCGCTTGGGTGACCAGCTCCTCATTGAAACAACGGACTTGGCAAATATCCTTGGGCTTAGTCACAACTCTAAGGGGGGTAAAACCTACATATGCCTTCATTTTAACGGCCCCTTGTCATGGATTCTCGCTCAATGTCAAAGTCTGACATTCTCAAGAATTACCAATTCATCTGCCTGAAGCAAACAAGAGTATTCGCTGGACTGAATAGAATGGCCTTCTCTAGCCCGAGCTATGCTCATCCCAGCCAAGGGTAAATCCCGTAATCCATCCCCGCTGAACCCAGATAGGGAGCAGAGCCGTCACATCGATACCATCGTTGTGCTCAAGCTGGGCGCAAATCTCTCCAAAGGGGGCACCGGAAGCAAAAGCTTGTAGGAGCTGCCACTCAGCAGCATTGGGCAAGTCAATGCGGGTTTCATACTGATCTCGCCAGAGAAACAGATTAACCCCACCCTCGTTCAGATCGATGGTCCCGGTACTAGAGGTATCGGCCTGATTTACTTGCCAAATTCGGTGAACGGGATAGGGTGAAGTCATTAATACACTGTTGTCGGGGAGCTGGAGCACCAATTCGGGCCAACGGCCAGGAGGCACTTGACCCAAGGCGACCAAATCTAAACCCGGTTGGTCTGCACTATTGAAGATGCGGTGCCAATGCCACTCTAAACGCGCCACATCAGGAAGGTAGGGTAGCGAGGCAGTCGGTTCAAACTGCGCTAGAAATGTGGGTAACTGTTCCCCATAGTCTCCTAGATCGGGGGATTGGGAGGGATGCCGACGGATATATTGCCGGGCCATGGCAGTGAAAAACTGGGCTCCCACCAACCGACAACAGACGGGATAAATATCTTCGAGGGCGCGGCTCAATTTACCGACGACGCTGCCTTGGTAAGCCGATAAGCCTCGTTCAAAAGAGAGGTGTTCTGTGCTGTGCATCTGGGGTTGGAGCTGCTGAATGCTGTTAGCGTCTTTCGTTGCGATCGCAGCGTAAAATAGCTTTTGTAGCTCACTCAGTTCTGGGGGTGGTGTTGACATAGATAGGTGTCGGCCTGCTGGGCTTCGGCCATCAAAACATCAAAGCTGGGAATATCTGTATCCCATTCAATCAGCGTCGGCACAGGACCAAACCGCTGGAGTGCTTGCTGATATAGCTCCCAGACCCCAGGTTGTACCGGATAACCGTGGGTATCAAATAAAAAGTGGTCCTGTTCTTCGTAACCCGCCAGATGGATCTCTTTGATGCGATCTATGGGAAGCACTTTCAGATAGTCCAAGGGGTCAAAACCATGATTGGTCGCATTGACGAAGACATTGTTGATATCCAACAGTAGATGACAATCGGCCTCATCCAAAAGGGCGGCCAGAAATTGCCATTCAGTCAAGCTATTGTGACGAAACTGGAGATAGGGGGATAGGTTTTCAATCAGAATTCGACGACCGAGAAAGTCTTGCACCTGCAAAATCCGATCGGCAACGTAATGGAGAACCGATGCCGTGTAGGGCAACGGCGCTAAGTCATTGAAGTAATGGCCGTTGACGGATACCCAGGCCAGGTGATCGGAGACATGGACAGGCTCGATCCGATCAGCCAGCTGTTTCAGCTGAGTCAGGTAGTCCATATTCAGCGGATCCGCAGACCCCAGGGACAAACTGACGCCATGCAGCGTAATTGGATACTGGGCTCGAATTTGTTCTAGGTGATACAGGGGCAGACCACCCCCCAAATAGTTGTCGGAGAGGGCTTCTAGCCAGGGTATGGCGGGTTGATGGGTGAGGATATGGGCATAATGCTGCGATCGCAACCCAATCCCAGCTCCCTGAATCCTAGTCATTGAAACCATAAATACTCCAAAACGGAAGGGTGCCTGCTATTGACAGCAGGCACTCAAACTTCGTTGGGTGAAGTGACCTAACCCTTCTCCTTTTCCTCTTCAGCAGCTTCAGCAGGGGGGGCAGCCTCTTTCAACGTTGCTCCAACAATCTTTTCGCAGGTGCCAGCAGGTACATAAATCCACTCTTCTGGATCATTATCGACGGTGGCTTTACTAGAGCAGTCATGCTTGCTGGTGCCACAGTCATTGAGGCCAGCCTTAACGATACCAGCACATTTTTCATAACCGGGCTTACCGGCAACCGCATCATCCGATTGAGTTGCCACTAGGCCGAGGGCAAGCACACTCGATAAAGCGGTAGTAACAGCAACGGCTTTGGTCGTAGTTTTCATGATGGTAAATAGCCTCCAAGAGATTTCGTTCATTGAGATAGACAACTCAATCATGGGACGTTGCTCCCATAGATAATACGAACAACTGAGACTAACGGATGTGGAAATTTAAATTTAACCGGGAGCGGACCAGAGGGGTAGCTTTAGGGTAGATGGCTGACCTCAAGTCAAGCCTTCGTTTATGAACCGCCTCTCCAGTAGCCTCTAATAGGAAGATTCACAGAGGGCATCAATATCCGGTTTGGCAATCTCATGGACGGCCTGATGGAGTTTGTATTGCTGAGGGGGATGGGTCATGATCGCAATCACCGTTTCTATCGGTGGGCAACCAGGCTCATGACAGGCTAACTGACTAATTGAAACAGGGATATCCGCAGGAATGGCGAAGGCTTCATACACCCAGGCTTTCAGTCGTTCAATCTGTTCAGGATCCGCTTTAGGCGTGGATGCTTTAAACAAATCCATTGGAAATACTCCCCATTCAACAACTAGAGAAATCCTTGACCTCGTACACTTTGGGCCCAAAGCTGCCATTCTCCTTGCTGGCCCCCTAGGGCTAGGGTCTGACCATCTGGACTCCAAGCCAGCGCTGAACCGCTAATCCCTTTTTGCGCTTGTACTAGCTTGGCCCCACCCTGCCACAGACAGAGATAGTCATCCGCTGCAGCAGATACTAACAGGGTGGTATTGGGCTGAAAGGCAATGGCATTGACTGCTTGCGTGTGCTCTTCTAACAGCTCTGCTTCCCAGCCACTTCCTAGGCGATGCCAAGTCGTGATGCAGCTACCACTGGCTGCGGACAGCAGAGGTTCAGCATCCGCCGACCAGGCTATTTGCCGAACTTTGCCTGGGAAACCCGTCATCCGCCAGGGTATGTCTTCTTCCGAAGGCCACACCACCATGGTGCGATCTAAATTTCCTGACGCTAAATATTGCCCGTCTGGCGACCAAGAGACACAAATACTCGACCCTGGAAGCTCTCGAATGGCGGGATCTTGGTCCCAATCCTGCCAAATTTTGACCCCTTGATGGCCCCCTACTGCCAGCCAATCCTGTTGAGGATGCCAGGCTAAATCTAAAACGGAAGAGTTTTCAAAAGCGAGAGTGGTGAGGACTTGCTGGGTCTCAACCTCCCAGACCTGGGCATAGCGCCCCAGACTAAACACCAATTCTTGACGGCGAGGATGCCAGGCCAGTTGATCCACCCAGGTACGAGGATTCTCTAGACAGGTGAAAAGCGTCGGTGCATCTCCGCTCATCTCCCAAATAGAAACACGGCCATCTTGTCCTCCTGCTGCGAGAAAACGGCCGTCAGCGGAGTAAGCCAAGGCATCCACTGACTGTCCGGTGCCCGTTTGCAGACAATGGGTTTGTTGGGTGATTCGATTGAGACATTGCACCGTACCCGCTCCATCACAGGCGGCTACCTGCTGGCTATTGGGTGACCAGGCAATAGCCGTCACATAGTCGTCTAAACGACCACGCCATTTGCGTCCGAGGTGTGGCTGGGTTAAACGAGGCAAGCTTGGAACCCCTTTCTTAACTGATCTTCATCTAAATTGCGGCCAATAAACACCAGCTCATTCTTGCGGGTTTCGCTAGCCTTCCAAAGGCGATCTGCACGGCCATCAAATAACATATGGACGCCCTGAAATACAAAACGCTGATCTTCTCCCGCAATATTCAAAATTCCTTTCATCCGAAAGATATCAGGCCCCTTGGTTTGCAATAGATTACCTAGCCAACCATTGAGCCGTTCGCCATCGATCTCCCCCGATTCAGTTAAGGCCACAGACCCCACGGTTTCATCATGTTCATGGGCATCTTCTCCTAGAAACTCAGGGTCGATCTCTAAGGCCCGGTCTAGATCAAAGGCACTCACGCCTAAAATGGATTCCATCTCCACCGCCGCATCCTGAGTGCGGTAAATTTTGGCCATGGCATTCATGGACCGGATTCGATTTTCCAGATCCACCAAATCGGCTTCACTGACTAAATCGGTTTTATTGAGTAAAACCACATCCGCAAAGGCAATCTGCTCCTGCGCTTCATCCGCCTCCCAATGCTGGTGAATATGCTTCGCGTCTACGACCGTCACCACCGCATCCAGATTGAGCTGGGTTTGCATGTCTTCATCCACAAAGAAGGTCTGGATCACGGGAGCTGGATCCGCTAGCCCTGTGGTCTCAATCACCATATGGTCAAACTTATCTCGTCGTCGCATGAGGTTGCCAATAATCCGAATCAGATCGCCCCTTACGGTGCAACAGATACAGCCATTGTTCATTTCAAAGATTTCTTCATCGGCATCGATCACCAGCTGATTATCAATGCCCACTTCGCCAAACTCATTGACAATCACTGCCACTTTCTTGCCATGTTCGTGGGTGAGAATGCGGTTGAGTAAGGTTGTTTTTCCGGCTCCCAGATAGCCCGTTAGAACGGTGACGGGGACAGTACCTGTTGCAGCGTTAACCATGACGATGACTCTATAGGAGGATGATTTAGATAACGATAATCATTCTACAAATATTTCGACGTCAGTTGGGTGGCTTTACCTTAGCTTTAGCTTTTCAGGGCGATGGGGTTGGTCCTGGATGTCTCACCAGCCGATTCCAACAGCCTGAATGAGTGAGCAACATCAGTTCATTTAATCGCAGATCGGTAGCCGTTTTTGAATCACCAACTCCATCTGGGTTGAAAATTCTCTCAACTGATTTCGGGTTTTTATATGGTTAACCTGACAACTGATTTCGGGTTTTTATATGGTTAACCTGAAATATGGGCTGTTAAACCCAATATGAATACCTGAAAAAGATTAAACAGGTAGTTTCATCGCCCCA
>JANQPU010000101.1 GCA_028285315.1 Acaryochloris sp. IP29b_bin.176 | reverse complement strand
ATCCAACCCTTGATCCCAAGGGGTTGGCGGTGAAGGTTGCTGACGTAGAGGCATCTTTAATACTCCATTGGTTGAAAATCGACTAAGCCCATCAAAGCTGCGTCGGATTGGGGGCATCCCCATAGACCTGTTTAGGGTCAAAGGTTTTAGCAGCTTCAGTGAAGGTCAAGGCAATGGGAGAGGAACCATCCACTGCTTCTGTACCCACAGGAATTTGACGATAAAAACAGGATCGATAGCCCACATGGCAACTGGCTCCAGAGCCCGCCACAGTCACCCGCATCCACAGGCAGTCTTGATCATCATCAATCAGCAATTGTTGGACGTATTGAATCAAGCCACTGGTCGCGCCTTTGTGCCAGAGGGTCTGGCGACTGCGGCTATAGTAATGGGCTTCTCCAGTTTCAATCGTTTTCATCAAAGCAGTCTGATTCATATAGGCATGCATCAGTAGTTCGCCCGTCTGGGCATCTGTGGTCACCACAGGCATTAAACCGTCTGAATCAAATTTGGGGGAAAGCAACGTTCCTTCTTCAACTTCTTCAACAGAAGTCCGCTTAGCGAATGGGAGGGGCATGGTAGTCCTCAGAGATAGCGATGGGTCAAACAGTTAACAGTAATCATCTTTAAGATATTTTTTCCGGCATGCCGGAGGAGTGGTGATCAACAATGAGCCAGCGATCGCCAATTTTGCGATAGACAAAGGTAAATCTGGCCATCAGCTCCGAAGGTTGTCCCTCATTGACCACTGCAAAGGCATAGAGGCCAGAATTAACGGCCAGATTACAAAAAATCTGGATATTTTGCTCCACGATCCGGCCATCCGGTTTAAGGGCCAGAAAGCCTTGGAAGTAATCTTCAATTTCAGATGGGGTATATCGGACTCGGTTGGACACCGTGGGCACCAAAATAGCATCAGGGGCATAGGTTTTGACAACTTCACTCGGTTGACCCGTTTGCAGGGATTGATCCCACTGCTCAAACAAATCGGCAATCTCCGCTGGGGCCACGGTTGGGCAGCCAGTCTCAGCTAGAACGGGGGTACAAAAAAGACTTAATAGTAAGCAGCAGCCCAGCAGCATTCCGATCACGTTCTTGATTTTGAGAAACGTTCTTTGCTGGGGCTGTTCTGGGCTAAAGCAGGGCTGAGGGGGTTGATAAGCAACGTTCATCATTTTTCCTAATCTAAATGTGTTGTTTGGCATCAATGGCGGTCTGCATTTTTTGTACAGTTCTGGGAGCTTCAACAGCGCTTGCTCTCCTAATTGCCGAGTCCAAACTCTGGGTTAGGTGGCTCGTCGAAGGGGGCAGAGGGCATTTCAACCTCTTTGAGAAATCAACATCAAGCTAGTTTCTGCAAAATGATCAAGTGGCTTTATAGAATGATAATCATTATCACACACAGCCTAGTAAGATAAGGAATCATCGGTGAATCCCCAGATTGACATTGCCATTATTAGGGGCGGTTCCTGGGTGCTGACGCTAGTCAGCCATTTGCCCTAGAACAAGCGGTCCCCGCATCAATGCAAGCTACTTTAGCGCCAACGGTGGTTGCCTCGTGATGAATGTCGCTTTCAAGCGGTAGACAAAATGGCTCGGAGTAAAATGTAGAGGTGACGTTGAGACGAGGTCGAACCGATGACAGTCCGCCAACCGCGCTACAGCAAAGAGGAGTTTGCTCAACGGGGTGATGAAATCTATGAGACTCAGGTGCGATCTCAAGTTGAGGAAGGTAACCACGGGAAAATTGTGGCAATCGACATTGAGACCGGGGCGTTTGAGGTTGATGCCAGTGAAATCGCAGCTTGTGATCGCCTAGAAGCTCGTTATCCGGATGCTCAAATCTGGATCGTTCGTGTGGGGTCTCGCCACGTTCGACGGTTTGGTGGGCGGACTCGGAAAATTTCATGATTACTGGAACTGTTAATGCAGACTTTGAGCCACTCATCTCAATATCCATCCGTCGTGTAAATGGTGAGGTTTTGACGCAAGAGGCGATTGTTGATACAGGGTTCAATGGCTGGCTATCACTACCGCCAGACGCGATCGCTGAGTTGAATCTGAAATGGAAAAGGAGAGGGCGAGCGATTCTTGGAGATGGTAGTGAGTGTGTTTTTAGCGTTTACGAGGCGGTTGTGGTTTGGGATGGAGCGTTACGAACTATTCCGGTAGATGAGGCAGGCTCAGAGCCACTCGTTGGGATGTCATTGATGGAGGGTTATCAGCTAACGATACAGGTTGCTGAAGATGGGTATGTTGAACTCCGCAAAGATGACCAGACTTAGCAATCCATAGGCCAGGGGCAGCCGTAAGATGATTGGCGGAGATATCGAGGTTATTAGCCGCCCGTGGTTGCGGTCGCACAGGGAAATCGCATTGCCCTGGCATTAACGAAAGCCACTCTAGCGCGAACGGTGGTTAACTCATGATTGATATTACCTTGCCATGCGATTCAAGCAGAACAGGGTAAGCTAGATTACCTGCTGTGCTTGCCGTAAGGGGGGTATGCTTTATGAAAACGCTGGAAGAGATTAAGCAGTGGCTGGTGCAAAACAAGTCATTGCTACAGGAACGTTACAAGGTTCGAGAGTTAGGCGTTTTTGGCTCTTATGTTAGGCAGGAACAGACAGAAACTAGCGATGTGGATGTGCTAGTGGATTTTGCTGAGACACCAAGCCCGTTGAAATTTGTCAATTTAGAGAACTACCTCAGTGACAATTTAGGAGTCAAAGTCGATCTAGTGCATAAGGCTGGTTTAAAGCCACGTATTGGAGAGCGCATTCTGGCAGAGGTCGTTTACTTTTGACTAAACGACACGTTCAGGACTATTTACACAATATTCTAGATGCTGTAGCTGAGATCGAGCAGTTTACGACAGACATCGAGTTTGAAGCTTTCTCACAGAATTGAGAAAAGGTGTTTGCGGTTTCAAGGGCGATCGAAATCATTGGCGAAGCGGTGAAACGCATCTCCGATTCAGTGAGAAGCCAATATCCTGGTGTTCCCTGGCGAGATATTGCTGGAATGTGGGATAAGTTAATTCATGATTATTTCAATACGGATGTAGATATTATCTGGAAGGCGGTTCAGGAGGATGTTCCTCAGTTGAAAGTGCTGATTTCAGGAGTCTTGAGAGACTTGAAAGACCTACCTTAAGAAGAAAACGTGCATACTGATTAACTAAGTTATAGGTAGGATATATCCTCTTCTGCTTGAGAATGCTCTTATCTCGGAGCTATCTGGTTCTTGAAGGACAATACTCTTCTAACCGGAGTTATAAGCCGTCATTCGTATAACTGTAGCTATGTCGCACATGCAGGGCAAAACTAGGGCATTGCAATGAATGATATCCCAATCATTACGTCTGAAACCTTTATTGCTTATTCGCAATGTCCTCTCAAAGCTTTTTTGCTTTTGTTTTCTGAAGACAAAGGGAAGCCTCATGACTACCCGCTGATTCTAGAAGAACGCCGCCAAAATAATCGAGTTCAATATCTGAGAAAGTTCCTAAAATCTCAGAATGAAGCAAAAAAATATAACACAAAAGTTTTCAAGAAGTATAAATTTCTAGTTGATGCAAAACTTAGATCTGAGCAGTTGGAAGCCAATTGTGCTGTCTTGACGAAGATGGACGCTAAATCAGCGAATCGTCGGATCAGCTACGAACCAACAATCGTCACTGGCACCTACAGTGTTACACCTGAGCAGAAGTCGGAATTACTATTTGTTGGAATTGTACTGGGTCAAATTCAAAAGCAGTTACCAGTTTTTGGACATATTATATCCATGGATGGTAAAACCCATCGAATTCGTTTGGAAAGTGGTTATAATAACATCAAGCCATCATTGAAAATTCTACAAAGCTGGTGCAAAAATTTGGAATCAAATCCTCCCCTTTTGATTCTAAATAAATATTGCTCGTCATGTCAATTTCAGCAAACTTGTCGACAGCAAGCAGAAAAAGAAAATCACCTCAGCTTATTGAACCGTATGACAGAAAAAATGGTTCAGAAATATAATAAGCGTGGTATTTTTACAGTTAAGCAACTCTCCTATTTGTTCAAGCCTCGCCGTAATAGAAAACAAAAAAAAGAGGCAGCACTACTAAAACACAACCTAGAGTTACAAGCCTTAGCAATTCGAGATCAAAAGATTTATCTTCAAGAAAAAGTAGAATTGAATCGAAAATCAGTTGAGCTATTTCTAGACATTGAAAGTATTCCAGATCAGAAATTTCATTATTTGATAGGGCTACTGATCTGCGAGGATAAAAACAGGCTTTATAATGCTTTTTGGGCGCATGATTTAGAGGACGAGAAACAAATATTTAATGAACTAATTGAAAGGCTTAGGGAATATCCTGAGGTTCCAATTTATCACTATGGGAACTATGAGGCAAAAGCAATTAGTGATTTGAAGATTAAATATGTTGCTGACTGCTTAGATATTGAGGAAAGATTAGTAAACATCAATTCGTACATTTATGGAAATGTTTATTTTCCTGTATATTCAAATAGCTTGAAGCAGATTGGGCATTTTCTAGAATTCTCTTGGTCCTCTTCAGAGGCATCTGGTCTACAGTGTATTTTTTGGCGGTACAAATTTGAGGAAACTCAGGACAACTTATATAAGCAGAAAATTCTCGATTATAATCAAGAAGACTGTCTAGCCTTAAGTTTGCTGACAGATACAATTTCCAATTTCGAAAAAGCTAGTAGTCCCTTGTTGAAAGTTGGATTCGCAGATCAACCTCAAAAATTTTCTACTGAAAGCGGTGAATTAATACATAGGCAGTTTGATATCATCATACAAACAGCTCACAAGGACTATGACAAGAATAAAATAAGCCTTCGACAGAATAAACATAAGAAGGATGACAGTGGTAAAAAAAGAGGAATCAAAAGGGCAGGTACCCGCACATATCGCAAAATAATCCCTAAACCGCAGAAAGTAATTCAAGTTCCTCGAGACAAAATATGTCCCAAGTGTCAAAAATCAATTCTGAGAAAGACTGACAAAGTCGCTGAGAGAACGATCATTGATTTAGTATTCCTAAAAAACGGAATTAAGAAGGTTGTAGTTAAATATACAGGTTTTCAGGGCTATTGCTCAAAATGTTCACGCTATCATAGTCCAGCTGGCCTTAGACAGTTTGATAGGCAACAGATTTACGGTCATGGTTTTCAGGTTTGGATGGTATACCAGAGACTTGAACTACGCTTACCTTACCGTACTATTGTACGGGCTATTGAAGAACAGTTTAACGAATCAATCAATAACGATACTGCTGCTCGATGTCTTACTTACGTTGCACGTTATTACCAGGAAACCGAGAAAAATTTACTGAGAAGTCTTCTCAATAGTCCTTTCATTCATGTTGATGAAACTGGAGTCAGCATTGAAGGTAAAGACTGGTATGTATGGGTTATGACAAATGGAAAGCATACAGTCTTTAAACTCACAGAAACTAGAGAAACTGAGACTGTACGTGAAATCCTCTTAAATTATACAGGTATTTTGGTTTCTGATTTTTATCCTGGGTATGATTCTTTAGACTGTCGCCAGCAAAAATGCTGGGTTCATTTAATTAGAGATCTGAATTATGATCTTTGGAAAGAACCATTTGATTCAGAGTTCGAAAGCTTTGTTGTGGCTGCAAGAAATTTAATCGTGCCTATTTTTGGAGCCATCGAAAAATATGGTTTAAAGAAGAGAAATCTCCATAAGTTCAAGAAATCTGTTGAGTGTTTTTATCGTAATGAAATTGACGAAAAAGTGTATTTATCTGAATTGACAAGAAGATATCAAAAGCGCTTTATTCGTTATCGGAAAAGTCTATTTCAATATCTAGAGGAAGATGGAATTCCTTGGCATAATAACACCGCTGAAAATGCTATAAGACATTTCGCGATACAACGAACTATATCTGGTTCTCTTTATGAATCTATCACTCGAGACTACTTATTGTTACTTGGAATAAAGCAAACTTGTCGATTTCAAAACAAGCCCTTCCTTAAATTTCTCTTGTCGGGCGAGAAGGATATAGACAAATTCAAGGCACCTAGATCTAAGAGATCTACCAGACCTGTTGGTAAGCCAAAACAGGCAGAAAGCAATTCCAATGAAGCAAAGGATTGATACTTGCATTTTTCATGCACTGATTTGAGCCGCTAAAATATAAGGAATGGAACGTTTCCTTAATCATATTGCCCATACCCTACACCACGAACAAGAGCACCTTTAGCCCCACGCTAAACTAAGACTAACTGTTCTAGCCCATTGCCTATGGCTTCTGTTGACGCCATCACCCCCACCCCAAATCCTGAAGTCTCGGCCACCCCGATCGCGGCTCCATCGCCGAGTGACTACAGTGCCCCACCCACCCATCTCTACAGTGACGAACCCCCCTTGGAAACTGATTTTCACCGCGATCAGATCGACCTGTTGATTCGACTGTTCAAATACTGGTGGCAAGAGCGAAACGACTTTTACATCTCCGGCAACCTGACGGTGTACTACAGCACAGAAGAAACCAAAAAGCGAGATTTCCGTGGCCCCGATGTGTTTGTGGTGCTGGGGGCAGAAAAAAAAGACCGTCGCAGTTGGGCTATCTGGGAAGAAGGAGGCAAATACCCCAATCTCGTGATTGAGCTGCTGTCCAGTGCTACGGCCAGCGTTGATAAAGGGGCCAAAAAGACGCTCTATCAGGATATCTGGCGCGTCCCTGAATATTACTGGTTTCATCCAGAGACCATGGAATTTGCGGGGTTCCGTCTGAACAATGGTCAGTATGAGTCGATTTCAGCCAATGAACAAGGAAACCTCAACAGTGAGCAGTTAGGGCTAGCGCTAGGGATTTGCGATCGCCAACTCCGCTGGTTTACCGCAGCCGGGGAACTTATACCGCTGCCAGAAGAACAAGAGCGACAGGCGAAGGAGCAAGCTGAACAGCGGGAGATTCAGGAACGGCAGGCCAAGGAGCGATTAGAAGCCTATTTGCGCTCCCAAGGCATCGACCCTGATAATTTGCCAGAAGAGATTTAAGCAGGATGCACGATTGGCGCTTGATCTAAATTTGTTGCTTGGCATCAATGGCGGTCTGCATTTTTTCGCACAGTTCTGGGAGCTTCAATAGCTCCTGCTCTTCTGTGTGCCGGGTTCGAATAGTGAGGGCCTGGGCTTCGACTTCTTTTTTACCCACCACGGCGACCACCGGAATTTTTTCCAGGGCTGACTGACGAATTTGTTTTCCTAAACGCTCTCCCGTTTGATCGACTTCAGCCCGAAACCCCTTCTGCTGAAGCTGCTCTAAAACCTCAAGGGCATAGGGGCGTTGGGCATCACTGACGACGAGTAGTCGAATTTGCGTGGGGGCTAGCCATAGGGGGAAATCCCCCGCATAATTCTCGATCAAAATACCGAAGAATCGTTCTAAAGACCCGAAAATGGCCCGATGAATCATAATCGGGCGCTGCCGCGATCCGTCTGCAGCGACATATTCCATCTGGAAGCGCTCGGGTAAATTAAAGTCCACCTGAATCGTGGAACATTGCCACAGCCGCCCGATCGCATCCCGTATCTTTAGATCGATCTTCGGTCCATAAAAGGCTCCACCGCCTTCATCCGTAAGGTAATCCCAACCCTTACGCTCTAGGGCTGTACGCAAGGCCTGGGTGGCCAAATCCCAAATATCATCGCTGCCCACCGATTTATCAGGCCGGGTTGAGAGATTAACCTCATAATCCCGAAAGCCAAAGTCCGACAACACCGTTTCGGTTAGATCCAGAACCGCCAAAATTTCGTCGGCCACCTGATCCGGCAGACAGAAAATATGGGCATCGTCTTGGGTAAAACCTCGAACCCGCATCAGTCCATGTAAGGTCCCGGAGCGTTCGTACCGATAG
>JANQPU010000100.1 GCA_028285315.1 Acaryochloris sp. IP29b_bin.176 | reverse complement strand
CTCAGCCATAGCTATGCAATGACCCAATTTGTTAGCTTTAACCGTTTGAAGAAAACATTAGCACAGCCTCTTAGCTTATTCAGGAAAATTGACAGCTACAGATGCCATTATCGGTCTTGATAAACGTTGGAGTCTTTTGTATGTCGTTTTTATTGAGCGTGAAGACGACGTGATCCGTATCATTTCAGCCCGTAAGGCCACACGACAGGAACGTGAATATTATGAAAACTGAAGCATTAAAGAAGCGATTAGATAGAAACCGTCCCATGACAACCATCACCATTCGGATGCCCGAAGATGTGATTGAAGACCTAAAAAGAGTTGCACCATTACTAGGGTTTTCAGGTTATCAACCCTTGGCCCGTGCTTATATTGGACAAGGTCTTCGGGCCGACTTAGAACGCTTTGAAGGAGATACCGTCTCTGCATTAATTGCCAGTCTGAAGCGTCATGGTGTCAGCGATGAAATTCTGCAAGAAGCGCTGGGTGAAGTGACTCAAAAATAGCTACATTAGGTTGCCCTGGCTAAGTCGTCAAATGCTGCATCGGTGCGGACGGAGAAAAAGCCATCGGCTAGAATCAGAGTTGCTGACCACAGCACAACTCTACCGTTATGCAACACTAATTCTGAAAAACGAACCAGATCATTTTGGAATGTACACCAGGGATTGGAAGTTGGTACTGTATTTTTAGGTCTGTCCCCAGGTTAAATATTGCCGTTGATTTGGCTGATCTACGGGACTCTATACCCGTTAAGCTATTGAATATTAAGTCCGTTGTCCTCCTTGATGTGATTTGACGGTAAGGGAGGATGAATCGTTAGAGCGATCGCACCCATGTCCGCCCAGCCCCCCTCCAAACCCAACTTGGGTCGTCTAGAGAAAATCGATGTTACCCAATATTGGCAGTCGACTACTAAGGATTTTGCGCCCTGGTTGTGCCAAGAGGAAAATATTCAGCTGTTAGGAGAAGCGATTGATCTGTCCTTAGAAGTGGTCTTAGATGCGGAGCAGATGGTAGATCGTCAGGCAGATTTGCTCTGTCGACAAACAGGAACCAAAAACTGGATCCTCATTGGCAGTCAGCTCACTCCTACGAACGAACAGCATTTCGGGCAACTTCTGACGGAAGGCGCAGATATCGCTGCGGCCGGCATCATTTGGATTGCCAGCCAGTTTTCGCCTGAACATCTGAAGCTGCTGAATTGGCTCAATCAGCATGCTCAACCCTCCTTGCAGTTTTGGGGAGTGGAAATTGAGCTATGGCAAATTGGCAAAGCAGCGATGGCTGCTCAGTTTAATCGGGTCTCACCTGTTAAGGTCTCGACTGAGAGACCCCCGCCCGATCAGACAGAACTAGATTTAGAGAGTCAGCTAGAGCGCCAAGCAGAAGATTTGCCTGAACCGGAGCCCGAACCAGAACCTCTAACAGAGGAACAAGAGCAGCAATTAGCCTTTTGGGCAGAACTCAGTGATCAGCTTGATCAGCGGGGGAGTGTGGTGAAGGCTGTAGCGCCCCCCTCTGACGAACAGATCGATTTTGCCATTGGTCGAGCTGGATTTTTACTCTCTGCTCGCCTAGATCGGAGCCGCGAATCCTTAGCGATTGAGTTGCGGTTATTAGATGAAGATGCACAAGCTCATTATGAATTACTGATTGCCCAGCAAGAGTGGATTGAATCAGAAATGGGATTTCCCTTGAGTTGGGAAAACCTGACATCAGAATGTGTTGTTTACTGCACCCTACCCGAGGTCGATTTAGATGCGACGGACCAATGGCTAGACTATATTGATTGGCTATGTGGAGGATTAGAATGCTTTCATCTAACCTTTGCTAATCTGGTGCAATCTCTTAACGCCGATGATTATCACCGAGTTCCCCATACTCAGTTGCCCAATATGCTGAGTCTGCCCAGCTAAAGAGATGGACAATGAACAACTCCGAAGAAAGACATGCATCGATTTGAAACAGATCATCTATGATCTGAGAGTTGCATGCCAAGAGCGTCCTTTTTGATGTCCTCTCAGGTTGTTGGTTGGTTGGGTAAATCACTGCTCCTTGTCTTGGGAGTAGGATTTGGCTTGGATTTGCTGGCTCACTTCATCGCTGAATTTGCCTGGTTTGAAAATTTAGGCTATTTATCTGTCTTTCAAACCCAACTGGTGATCAGGATTGGCCTATGGGGGGTCGCCCTCGCCAGTACTGCGGGGTATTTAGTAGGCAATTTAGTCCTAGCCCATCGCTGGCGCTATCGCCAACCCGTTGATATCGATAAAACCGAACCGGGAGCACTCAAGCTGGCACAATTACTGCTGGTTTTGGTAGGACTGAGTCTCTTGTTAGCAAGTCTGTTGACCCATATTGGCCAGGTGATCATCCAGTTTTGGCATCCCCCCACAGAGATTGCCACCTCTAGCTCCCAAATCTTGCAGCAGTTTACCTTTTCCGCCACGGCTAATGTGGTCAAACATTGGCTACAGATACCTTGGCAATTACTGCTAGTAGCTGGATTTACAGCATTTTTGCTCTGGCACCCTGGGTTTGTATCGGGTGCGATCGCACTTTGTCTCAGCCTCGGTCTGGGACTCGTGGCGTCCAATCACTGGACTACAGTATTAGCCTTCATTCACGCCACCCCCTTTGCCAAAACCGATCCACTGTTCGGTCACGATATCGGCTTTTACGTATTTGTGCTGCCCCTGTGGGAATTATTGCGATTTTGGCTGATGGGCGTTACCCTAACCGGATTTATCAGTGTAGCGCTAACTTATCTCCTAGCAGGAGACAGCCTCAGCCAGGGCCGTTTCCCAGGATTTACTTTCCCTCAGAAACGACATCTGTATGGCCTTGGAGGAGCCTTAGCCTTGACCATTGCCTGGGGCTTCTGGCTCGATCGTTATTCCTTGCTCTATTCCACCCAAGGTATTCTCTATGGTGCTGGTTATACCGATGTCACCGTAGACCTGCCTACCAAAACGGTTCTAAGTCTTGGAGCCGCCACGATTGCTGTGGTCTTTCTATGGCGAGCCAGTTCTCCCCGTCCCCCCCGACGCCCCTTGAAATTATCCTGGATTCTCAGTTTTTATCTGAGCATTGCAGTGGTTGCAGGCTTAATTTTGCCCCGAGGGGTACAAGCACTAGTCGTACAGCCCAACGAGCTGGCCCGCGAACAATCCTACATCGAAAAAAGTATTCAGCTGACGCGGGCAGCCTTTGATCTCGATCATATTGAGACCAAAACTTTCCAGCCCAATGCTGATTTAACGCCCGCCCGCCTCAAGGCCAACGATTCTACCCTGCGCAACATTCGCTTATGGGATACACGCCCCCTGTTGGAAGCCAATCGTCAACTCCAACGCATTCGTCTCTACTATGAGTTTCCCAGTGCGGATGTGGATCGCTATACCCTCAAAACTACCCAACCCTCTACTACTCCTGAAGAAACCAACCCTAGCCCTCAATCCAGCACAGAAAAGCGGCAGGTATTGGTGGCGGCTCGTGAGCTGGATTATGGCAATGTCCCTCCCGAAGCCCAAACCTGGATCAACCAGCGCCTCATCTACACCCATGGCTATGGATTTACCCTTAGTCCAGTCAACACCGCCGAATCTAGTGGTTTGCCCACCTACTTTATTAAAGATATTGGTGCTGGTAATGACGAAGGAACCTTGCAAACGGCGACTCCTGATATTGCCGCCAGTATCCCCATCAATCTACCTCGGATTTACTTTGGGGAGCTGTCCAATACCTATGTGATGACCCGTACTAAGGTACAGGAATTGGACTATCCCAGTGGTAATGATAACCGCTACAACACCTATGACGGGACAGGTGGGGTTGAGATTGGGGCTTGGTGGCAGCGGGGCCTGTTTTCCCTCTACTTGAGGGATTGGCAGATGTTGTTTACCCAAAACTTCACGCCTCAAACCGAAGTTCTGTTTCGCCGCCAAATCAAACAGCGGGTGCAAGAACTCGCCCCCTTTTTGCGATTTGATAGTAATCCCTATCTAGTAACGGCCAATGTTGATGTGGAAGCCTTCAACCGCACAAATAAGCAGGCGGTTCCCGGCACCTTATTTTGGGTGATTGATGCCTACACCGTCAGTAATCATTATCCCTATTCCGATCCGGGCCAAGAAAACTTTAACTATATCCGTAATTCCGTCAAAGTCGTGGTGGATGCCTATAATGGCTCGGTGGCCTTCTATAGCGTCGATTTGGACGATCCCATTCTGAAAACCTGGCGGCAAATTTTCCCCGAGATGTTTCAGCCATTGGCAGCCATGCCTCCCAGCCTTCAGAGCCATATACGCTATCCAATTGATTTGTTTCGGGCTCAGTCGCAAAGCCTGCTCACCTACCACATGACAGATCCGCAGGTGTTTTATAACCGGGAAGATCAATGGCGAGTCCCCAATGAGATTTATGGCGAGAAAAGTCAGTTGGTTCAGCCCTATTACCTGACCATGAAGCTGCCAGAAGCAGATAAAGAAGAATTTATTCTGCTCTATCCCTTTACCCCTGTGCGTCGCAATAACCTGATTGCTTGGTTGGCAGCCCGCTCGGACGGTGAAAATTACGGTAAGCGCCTCCTCTATCAATTCCCTAAACGAGAACTGATTTTTGGCCCAGAACAAATTGAAGCGCTCATCAACCAAGATCCGGTGATCTCTCAGCAAATTTCTTTATGGAATCGACAGGGATCGCGAGTCATTCAAGGCAACCTACTGATTATTCCCATTGAGAATTCGCTGCTCTATGTGGAGCCCTTATATCTGGAAGCAGAAGCAAATAGCGTCCCTATTCTGGCAAGGGTGATTGTGGTGTACGAAAACAAAATTGTGATGGCAAAAACCTTGGATCAAGGGCTGGCTGGCATTTTTCAGACGGATGGGCAGGATACTGAAGCCATTGTCCGCCCAGTCGATGCTGAAGAGTTGGCACCGCCCGCTTCTTAAGTCTAGGGTGTACCATCAACGTGGAACAGGATTGATTAGGGCTGAAACTTGCGCAGACGTAGTGCATTAGTGACCACCGAGACTGAACTGCAGGCCATTGCTGCCCCTGCAATCATAGGATTAAGTAGCCAACCCCAGAAGGGATAGAGAATCCCCGCTGCCACAGGAATGCCAATAATATTGTAGATAAATGCAAAGAAGAGATTCTGGCGAATGTTACGCATTGTGGCTCGACTGAGTTTGATGGCAGTGACAATGCCTTGCAGATTGCCTGAAATCAGCGTGATGTCACTGGCTGCTATGGCAACATCGGTTCCCGTGCCGATGGCCATGCCCACATCGGCTTGAGCTAGGGCAGGTGCGTCGTTAATGCCATCTCCCACCATTGCGACGATGTGACCGTCTACCTGGAGCTGTTGGATTTTTTCGGCTTTTTGGTCGGGTCGGATTTCAGCATAGACACGCTCAATGTGAGCTTGGGCTGCGATCGCATTTGCCGTTTGCAGATTATCCCCCGTCAGCATGACCACCTCTAGTCCCATACGTTGTAGAGTCTGAACGACCTCAACAGAAGTGGGCTTCAGAGCATCAGCAATCCCTATAACCGCTTCTAGCTGGTGATCAACGGCCAGCCAAATGACGGTTTTGCTTTGATCTTCCCATTGATGAGCAAAGGTTTGCAGCACAGCAGTTTCGATCTCTAGGGTTTGTAACCAATGCTGTGTGCCGATATGAACCCAGTGGCCCTGGACTTGAGCTTGGACACCTTGACCTGCGATCGCAGCAAAATTTTGCGTATCACTCAGCGGTACATCTACATCCTGGGACTGAACATATCGAACTATGGCCTCAGCCAGAGGATGTTCAGAGTGGCTTTCTACGATACCCGCTAGCTGTAGCAGATGTTGCTCATTGCTGCCATCCGTTCCTTCCGCAGTGATAAAGTTCGTAACCGTCGGCTTCCCTTCCGTCAGCGTGCCAGTTTTATCCAGCACGATGGTTTGAATGCTATGGGCCAGCTCCAGGCTATCTGCCCCTTTAATTAAAATTCCATGTTCTGCCCCTTTGCCTGTACCCACCATGACTGAGGTGGGCGTTGCTAATCCGAGGGCACAAGGACAAGCAATAATCAGCACACCGACGGCTGTGATTAAGGCCAAGGAGAGCACTTGGGTTGCCAGCAGCCAAACCGTAAAGGTGATTCCGGCAACGGTGATCACTGCAGGGGCAAACCAACTGGTGATCTGGTCGGCAAGACGCTGAATGGGGGCTTTCGAGCCCTGTGCATCTTGCACCAGCTTGACGATCTGAGCCAAGACCGTTTCTTTACCTACATGGGTGGCGCGAAATTGGAAGCTGCCCGTTTTATTCAGGGTGGCGCCAATCACTACATCCCCTGGCTGCTTCTGGACGGGCTGGCTTTCTCCCGTCACCATCGTTTCATCAACCGTGGATGAGCCATCGATAACTTCACCATCAACGGGAATTTTTTCTCCGGGACGGACTAAGACGATATCGTCGGGTTGCACATCTGCGATCTCAACATCTACTGCCTGCCCATTGCGGATCACACGGGCTGTTTTGGCCTGCAGACCAATTAATTGACGAATCGCTATAGAGGTTTGGCCTTTGGCCCGTTCCTCAAACCATCGTCCCAAGAGAATCAGTGTAATCACTACGGCAGAGGTCTCGTAGTACACGCCTAATCCTTGTCCTGGTCTCGCTGGCACCAGAGTCACCGTCAGAGAATAGAAAAAACAGCACTGGTGCCCAAGGCAATCAGCGTGTCCATGGTGGCAGTTCGCTGCTTCAGGGCCTTGAGTGCCCCTCCATAAAAGGAATAGCCACACCAGAACTGCACGGGTATCGTCAGAATTAATTGCAAGATTGGGTGGTGCGCCCAGGCTGGAATCCAGGCCATGGGTACGCCTGTCATCATCGGCAGTGACCCCACAATCAGCAGGAGGCTGATCACGCTGCCAACAAACACTTTGAGTTGAAGCTGTTTGGATTGCGTAGGGTGAGGGCTCTGAGAGTAGTCATCCGTCAGCATGTACCAATCTTGATCATCCTGAGCCTCTGCCCCATATCCAGCCGCATCGATAGATGCCGCCATGGTTGCGGGTTGAATTTGAGTGGGATTGTAGTGGACAGTGGCCTGCTCAATCCCAAAGTTGACCCTACAATCTTCAACACCCGGTAGATTTTTAAGGACCTTCTCGATACTGTTAGCGCAAGCTGCGCAGCTCATCCCGTCCAGCTTTAGTGTCACAGTTTGCATCGCGTCACACTCCTTTCTAGACTGGGGTTTAATGCTAGTCACCCCTCAGCAGATCAACGTCTAGTTTATGGGATCTTAACTCTAGCTCATCCCGTTACTAAAGCAGCCGTTGTCCAGGATATCTTGAAGCCATCTCTCACTCATGTCCCAGCGATCGTATTAAGCCATGACTGTCTAAGGTTGAGGTGTGGAACATGACAAAGCAGCAAATCGATTATGACCGCATAGCAGAGATTTATGATCTGTATGTCACAGCGGACTATGATGTACCGTTTTTCCTGGAAGAAACAGCTAAGGTCCAAGGCGCAGTCCTAGAACTCACATCTGGAACAGGTCGATTATCTCTGCCGCTGATTGAAACAGGAGTGCAATTAACCTGTGTTGATGGGTCTCAAGGCATGTTGGATATTTTATCGAGCAAGCTACAAGAGCGCGGTTTGAATGCTGACATAGTTTGTGCTGATATCAGCCAGCTTCAACTTCAGGGGACCTTCGAGCTTGCCATTTTACCTTTTCAGTCTTTTCTGGAAATTGTAGGTGAATCACACCAGAGACAAGCACTGGCATCTATCTATGCTTGTCTCACTCCAGGTGGACGCCTAATTTGTCCCATTCATAATCCTCCGATCCGCCGTTCTCAGGTAGATGGAAGTCTTCGACTCGTGGGTCAATTTCCAACCCCAGACGGCTCACTCGTTGTGTCAGGATTTGAGCAAGGTGGGCATCCTGTCGTCAACCGTTTGCAGTTTTTCGAATTTTTCGGCCATGATGGTCAATTGCTCTCCAAGCAGCTGCTCCCTATGAAATTCGAGTTAATCGACAAGGATCGATTTGAGTTTATGGCCCAAGAGTCAGGATTTCGGATTTTGAACCTCTACGGCAACTATGATCGCTCTCCCTTTGACGACCATCAAAGCCCAGTGATGATTTGGATACTGGGAAAGAGTGATAGCTCGTAAAAGTCTCTTTTTGAGAGGATCAACATTGGACGAATGCAGAGTAGCGTTGCAATCCTCACGCAGCTAGAATTTGAGCCAGGGTTAATTGCAGTTCCGGGAAAGTCAGAGACTGGATTAGATCCGTTTCTTGAAATCGCTGGTACTGATAGTGGCCTTGAGCATCCAATTGATAGACAAAAACAGCAGGTTGCTTAGGGAAGCCCAGATAGGAACGGCTTCCCAAGGCGAGATAGTCAACAATCCAATATTCAGGAATTCCCAATCTTTGGTACTCATCCAGCTTGTCCTCATAATCGTCCTCCCAATTGGTTGAAACAACCTCAACCGCAAGCTGAATCGGTTCACGAAGGGCTGTATAGGCGGTTCGATTGGAACGCCAAACCGATCGATCAACCACACTGACATCGGGGTGGCGCCCCTGCTCTTGCCCCGTTTTAGCTTGGGTTGCTAAGACAATCCGATCCGATACTTTATAGTTCATCTGGCATCGGCTCACTTCTGTCTTCAAGGCATCCGCAATAAAATCAGCAATGTCTTCATGTTGCCGAGTGGCCAAAATACGCACAATTTCTCCGTTTACTAGCTCATAAAACCCATCTTCTGGATATTGGGCCAAAAATTCTGTAAATGAGAGATTCCGTTGACTAGCGAGCGTCATATTTCGGTCCTATCTCGTCTTTAACTGCGTCATTCTGGAGCTGCTTAATGACTTTGCACTGACTCCATTCCCAGTGTAAGACCTGCTTACGATTGAATCTCTGAAAGTTGAGAGGCTTCTAGCGCTCCTAAAGAACGATAATTATCGGTTTCTCGGAGGCGTTGACTGAGGAATCGACAGATTTCCAGAATAATGTGGGGACGTTGCGTCATCAGGCTGATAAATCGGTTTTTCTCTAACTTCAGCAATGTGCAGTCTTCTAAAGCCACGGCTCCATCCCAATGGGGTGCGTTATCAAATAGGGCTACTTCTCCAAAATATTCACCCACAGAGAGCCGCTTTAAGTCGCGGGATTGGTCATCAATGTCTTTAACAATTTGAACCTTCCCCTCAGCAATGATGTAGAAGTGCGTGCACCAACTGCCTTCTGCAAAGATGGTTTCTCCTGACAGTTTTTGCTCCTGTTCTAGGGTTTGGTCGATTAGCAATAGCTCATCAAGAGATAGGTTCTTGAAGAGGGCAACTTCTTTGAGCAGCAGCAGACGTTTCATAAATTGATGGGTAGGTAAGGGATCTGGATCCACCGACAGAAAAATCTGTTCTGCCACTGTTTTGACCAGTGGGTCTGGATCATTAACTAAGGCAGAGGGGACGCCCGCTAAGGCAATTAAAGCCCCAATCCGAATCCATCGATCCTGGGTTTCCAACGCTTCTAAGAGTAATTTATACCCTTTATCTCGCATCCATTGAGGTTCAACACAACTTCGCCCACTGGCAGACTCCTTTTTGACGACCCGTTCAAGCACGGGTAGGAGGGGCAACACAAAGCGACGGTTCTTGAGGGAAGCTAGGGCTTCCACGGCACTGGCTAAATCACGCTGTTCATTTGTACTCAGAATACGATTGATGGCATTGACGGTTCGATCATGGCCTAGACAGGCCAGAATGTACAACACCTTTTGCAGAAGACGATTGTGGAAGTCCTGAATGGCTAGGGCTAACGGCTGCCAATTCGGGTCTGTGCTGGGGATTTGCTGCTGCCATCGGCGAGTATGAGTCAACTGCTGAAACTCAGGTGCTAGATGCTCGTACAAAATTTTCCCGGCCTGGCGATTTCGCACCTGACCGATAGCTGCGATCGCAGTGTTCACAACTTCTGTATCGCTAGCCGATAAGCTCTCTTGGGCGATCTGCAATCCGGGCTTGCCATAGGCAGGCAAGATCTGGGCAGCCTGCTGTCTCACCCGCGGATCGGGGTCTTGAAACCCGACGGCAATGTGTTCGACATACTCTGGGACATGAACGACCCCCAACAGCCTGAAGGCTGCGGCTCGGACTAAAGGGGCCGGATGATCGAGGGCGGTAATGGCGATATCTGCTAGATCGCGGTCACCCGCTTGGCCAAGGGTAGCAAGGACGGCCAAGCTCTCTTGTTGGATGATGGGGTTGTCCTGAATCAGTAATTTCGTCAGTACAGGTATCAAGGTCCGATTGTGGCTACAGGCTATCACCCGAACTATCGACAGACCTGCGGCTTCCGAGAGTTGGGAATACCAAATTTGATCACAGGTGGTCTGCAGGGTCTCATCCACTTGTCCGGCCTGGACCACGGCGACTGCAGCAAGGGTCCGAATAGTGGGATCGGCCTCTTTGGTGAGGGTTTGCAGTTGCTCGATAGTAAATGGATAACGATTGGCAATCAGGATTTCTAGCGCTGTTGAACGCAACGGACCAGATGCTGTTTGTAGGCAATCTTCAAAAATTGCCACCGTGTCTGGATCGGGGTTGGTGCTAAACAGCCGCACAATGGCAGCTTGTAGTTCCGTATCATCCTGGCCCAGTAGTGGCTGCACATCAACGTAAAACTGACTGGGTTGCCCTAATTGGGTTGCGAATTCCAGTCCCTTAATTTGGGTGTAGCGATCACTATCTTGCAGTAAGTTGCGAATGACCTCCCTCGACTCCTGAGGAAGAGGGAACTGTGTATCGCCCAGCTCATCCAAATTAATGGCATCCGAGCGAATCATTTCTTCTAGCCCCTGGGCATAGTACTTGCCCATCGGCAAGCGCAGGCCAAATAATATGCCCGTAAGACCAATGGCAATCCAGGAAATTTGAGCCAAACTGAGGGAGTGATGGCAGACCCAGAGCAGCCCACCCGCCGTAGTTAAGCCAACGGCATAGAAAAAACCATCGCTGAGGGTTCGAATCCGACCTAAAAACTCGCGAGGAACGGCATTGTAGTTGAGCTGATGAACCGGGATGTTGATGCTTTTGTAGAGACCATCTCCGTTGATATGAAGTGCGATCGCAGCCGGTAAGCTGGCCTGCATCACAATCCCAAACAGCCCAAACAGGGTCGTTAAGGGATAGACCACATTCATCCGGGCCACCCCCACCCAATGCAAGAGGGGCCGGGTAAAGCAATAGAGCACCAGGACCTGGATGACGCTAACGCTGACTCGCATCAATCCCAAGAAGCCTGTGAGCGCATCTTCCGTAAAGTTATCCGCGTAAATGCTGAACCACAAAAACTCAGCAGATAGGTAGATAATCACCAGTAAGAAACTGCTGGCGGCCAGAAACAGCATCAACGGGTAGCGTTTCACCAAATCGGGAAAGGTTCTTAGGGCTTCAATCATGCCCACATTATCTTTTTTGCCCACGGTTTCAATTTGGCGCTGGGTATTTTCGAGGACGAACAATTGTGCGATCGCAACCCCGAAAATCACGGGCAACCCTAGCAATAGCGATCGGGTCGAGAGAAAGTGGCTCAACAATGCTGTCAATCCACCGCCCACTAGTGTGCCAGCCGCTTGGGCCATGCCAATAAACGGGGCATACCGCTTATAGTCTAGGGCCGTAAAATAGTCTGTCAGCAGACTGGCATAGAGAATATTGTTATGAAAGTCCCACTGAAAAAAGACCAAAATTAGGACGACATAGTAAATCACCAATCCAGCCTCAGCCAGTAGGAACCATATGCCCACAGCCATGAGCGTCGCCAGCAGCAGCATATATCGAAATAGCTGTGGTCGACTATACCGATCCACCACCTGCGAAAACATGGCGTAAGCTGGGATTGAAAACAGGCCAATCAATATAAACGCGAGCGGTAAGCCATCCGCCCCCACATGGGTAAGGAAGAGGGAATTGGCCACGGCCATTTCAATGACACTGTAGGTGAGCACCACGACGGCTAAAAGCAATAGCTGAGCCAGTCGCCCCAATTTCCAAGGAGATGAATTGGATGGAAACTCAGCTAAACTAACCATAGAAAATACCCAATTTATTGTCCCATTGTCGTTCAATGCCCATTGACGTTAATCACTCGATTCCAGAGGCTCAGGACTGGCAACTTTGGTTTGATGAGGGACCTGAACAAACAGTGTGACCACCGCTGCAACAATTAAGAAGCCCCCTCCTAAGACAACAGCGGCTAGACGATTCTCGTTGAGCAGATTCTTCATAATCCAACCAAAGCCGATTGAAACTGCAATCTCAGGTAACACCACGAAGAAGTTAAAAACACCTTGGTAAATCCCTCTGCGCTGAGTGGGTACGGCTCCGGCCAACATGGCATAGGGAAGAGACTGAACACTGGACCAGGTGATGCCAAAGACAACCATCGGCAGCAGTAACAGGTATTGGTTATGAATGGCGACTAGAGAAATTAAACTAACTCCGCCACAACATAGGCATAAACTGTGGGTGACCTTACGATTCAAGCGTCTCGTTAAAAGGGGTAAAAGTAACGAAAAGCCCGCACAGGCAATATTTAGCATGGCAAAACATAACCCTGCCCATTCAATTCCATTGCTGTAAAGAGATGTGCTCTGATGTTCGGCCCCAAAAATATTGCGAGCTACGGCTGGTGGGAAGTAGAGAAAAAAGCAAAATAGTCCTAGCCAAGTAAAACTCTGTACCCAAGCAAGCTGCCTCATGGTGGGGGGCATATCCATCAGAACTTGCCAGGTTTCTTGCAGACTATTAATGACTCCACCTCGTTCTTCTTGGAGCTTCTCTAAACGCTCTATATTTTGAGGAGGACGTTCCGAAGTTGTCAAGATGGTCCAGAAAATCGTTCCTAAAAATAGAACCGCACCAATGTAAAACGAGAGCTGAACAGTCTTAGGTATTCGTTGAAAAGCGCTCGTTGTATTGTCAACAGCAAATATATTGTTGAGAATCCAGGGCATCCCAGAGGCGGATACTGCCCCCAGCCCAACCATAATGCTTTGCATGGCAAAGCCCCGAGTCCGCTGCTCTTTAGGAAGCAAATCACCGACGAAAGCTCGAAACGGAACCATGCTAGTGTTGGCACTCGTATCTAAAAGCCACAGCATCAATGCTGCCATCCATAGAGTTGAACAGTGGGGCATTAAAATCAAGGCGCAAGCAGCTAGAATGGCACCGATCAGAAAATAGGGACGACGACGACCTAGAGGTCCCCACGTATGATCGCTAAGATTGCCAATAATCGGCTGCACGACCAAGCCTGTAAGGGGTGCTGCAATCCAAAGAATGGGAATTTGGTGGGCATTGGCACCTAAATGCTCAAAAATAGCGCTCATGTTGGCCATCTGGAGTCCCCAGCCAAATTGGATACCCAGAAAACCAATATTCATATTCCAAAGTTGGAGGAATGTAAGCTTAGGGATTGTCGTTTCAGGAGCCCTTTCTTGCTTGTCGATCTGAGCAGATGACTGCGAGGGAATTAGAGTTTCTGCGTCTGGCATTTGGGCACCTCTAGAAAAAGCTTCTCTTAACGAATGGGATTGACAATAGCACCACTAGCACTCCAGCAATGTTTAACCCCATATCTTTGATAAAAATACAGTTGTAAAATGTTTGCACCGTTTCAGGGCATTAATAAAGTACTTGATTACACCTGCTGTCAGCAGCCCTTCAATTATGCATTTATGCAGCAGATCCTAGAATACCTTCATCCCCGTAACTGCTCAGCTCGAAGTCAAGTCTTGACCCCTCTCAAGACAGCCATGAGTCAAGCCCTGCTATCCCTGACCGTCAATCGCTCATTCCTCACAGATCCCATTCAGCCCGAGAAGCCCTGCTGTGCTCTGGGGATGGTGGAAGTCGAGGATCAGTAATGTGGTTTTCTAGCCCTACGACCGGAGCTGATGATTCCTCCAGATATTACGGATCTAGGCTTCAACTTTGGGCATATAACTGGTTTCGGGTTTTACTGCTAGAAGAGAATTGACCTGAAAGCTACTCGTTGACTAGCATTCTATCGACACAAACTAGAATGACTCCAGCCTTTTAGTTTGCTCTTTGATAGGAGTAACAATGTCTCAGCCTCAACCCTGGAAACGGATTCCAACATCCTTACCCCTTGAGCAGTTTGAGACATTTGTCTTACTGCACCTCCACCTTGGAAGTCGAGGATTCCAACCCAAGCTCCCTTTGTATGTGATTGTCAACTACATTTTGAAGTTACTGTATCTGGGATGTCAGTGGAAAGAGCTACCCATTGCAAAGGATAAAAATGGACATCCCTGAGCCTAAAATACCCCCAGATCAACCTAGACAATCTCAATGAATTGCAATAAGTTATCCCCTCACTCACACAGGTTCAACCAGAATGCCTCACTTAGACCACTACAATTGTGGTAGAGCGTCTTGATCCCTGGCGTTGGGCATCAGGCTTGCAATTAGGGATAAGGGGTCGAGCATTTGAGGGAATCCAGAATGGATTGGTATCAGCTACATCCAGAGGATGTCCTGCATCATCTGGACACATCGCTTGATCAGGGACTCTCACAACCTGAAGTGATCCTTCGACAGCAGACCTATGGCCTAAATGAACTCGTAGAACAAGACCGCGAAAGTCCCTGGTACATGCTATGGAAACAGCTAACGGCCACGATGGTCTTAATTTTGATTGGGGCTGCAGTTCTCTCCGGTTTTTTAGGCGACGTCAAAGATGCTTTGGCTATCCTCGCTATTGTTATTTTCAATGCCGGACTTGGCTTTTTTCAAGATTATCAAGCCGAACAGGCCATTGCCGCCTTGAAAAAACTCGCTGTCCCCACAGTTAGGGTGAGACGCCAGGGCACCTGGCAAGAGGTAGGAGCCCAGTCCCTAGTACCGGGAGATATGATCTGTATTGAAGCTGGCAACCTTGTGCCTGCCGATTGCCGAGTTATTAGCTGCGCCACCTTACGCCTGCAAGAAGCCTCGCTAACTGGGGAATCTCAGCCCGTTGACAAAACCCACGATGTCTTGGGGGGGCAGCGGCCCTTAGCGGATCGCCACAACATGATCTATATGGGCACGGCTGTCACCTATGGCCACGGTCAAGCCGTCGTCACCGCCACAGGGATGAATACGGAGCTGGGCCAGATTGCCGCAGCCATTCAAACGGCTAAGCCCAGTCCCACGCTGTTGCAGCAGCGCTTGGATCGGTTCGGGCAACAGCTTGCGATCGCAATCACCCTCTTGATCCTGATCATTTTTCTGCTTGGGCTGTTGCAAGGCGAAAATTTACGCTTTATGTTTCTGACTGCCGTCAGTTTAGGTGTAGCGGCAGTTCCAGAAGGCTTACCCGCTATCGTTACAATTGCGCTAGCGCTGGGGGCTCAGCGCATGTTAAAACATCAGGCCCTCATTCGCAAACTTCCAGCGGTCGAGACCCTGGGGTCAGTCACCGTGATCTGTTCCGACAAAACCGGGACACTGACCGAGAATCGGATGACTGTCACTGATTTAGTCTTTGCTGGCACTGAAATCGCCATCCCTGCCACGCTTACGACTCCACTAACCCCCACGCCACCCCCCAACCCCTGCCTGAATGGCCTTCAGCCCAGCCAAAAATCCGTCCTTGAGGTGCTGCTAACGGGTCTAAACCTCTGTAATGACGCTTGCCTAGAACCTGATCCAGACCAGCCAGACTACTATCGCCTCCTGGGCGATCCAACCGAAACGGCTCTGCTTGCCGTTGCGGCTCAGCTGGGATCCTGGCAACCTCATTGTTGCCAACATCTCCCCCGCTATCAAGAGCTTCCCTTTGATGCCAATCGCAAATTAATGAGCACGGTTCATCAATGTAATGCTCAGAATTTGCCCTGTTTCGAGATCATCGCTCAACGCTCTTCTACTGAAGCCAGCTCACTGAATCTAATGTTTACCAAAGGTGCGCTCGACCGACTTTTGGATTTATCCAGCCATATTTGGGGTACAGACTTAATCGAGCCTCTCTCGGATACCAGGCGGCAAGAAATTTTCCAAGTCCATGACCGCTTAGCCTCCCAAGGGAAACGGATCTTAGGCATTGCCCTGCGATGGTTCCCGCAGGGGTCAAATGGCCTGTCCCCCAAAAACCTAGAGCAGGATCTAATCTTAGTAGGGTTGGTGGCCATGATTGATCCACCCCGCCCTGAAGCTAAAGATGCTGTTTTCCTCTGTCAAACCGCTGGTATTCGTCCAGTAATGATTACTGGGGATCATCCCATCACGGCAAAAGCCATTGCCCAACAGTTAAACATTTCTAGCCATCCCCCCTTAACGGGTCAAGATCTGGCCCAATTTACCGATACTGAACTGACAGACGCCGTTCAGCAGGTTTCAATCTATGCCCGAGTTTCCCCTCAGCATAAACTGGCCATTGTTCGTTCCTTGCAACAACAGGGGCAAATTGTTGCGATGACCGGAGACGGGATTAATGATGCGCCAGCCCTTAAGCAAGCTGACATTGGTGTGGCCATGGGCATAACAGGCACTGATGTTGCCAAACAGGCGGCTGATATGATTCTGCTAAATGATGACTTCTCTACCATCGTTGCGGCGGTGCGGGAAGGGAGAGTAATTTATGACAATATCCGCAAATTTATCAAGTACACTCTCAGCGGGAATTGTGGTGAGCTGTGGGTGATTCTAATTGCTCCCGTGGTGGGCATGCCCATTCCCCTTCTGCCCCTGCAAATTTTATGGATCAATTTGCTGGCAGACGGTTTACTGGCGATCGGGTTAAGTGTGGAACCCGCAGAGCGCAATATCATGTGCCGTGCTCCCTACTCCCCAACCGAAAGTCTGTTTAGTCGCGGGGTCGGTCGAGATATTGCTTGGATTGGGTTGTTCTTGGGCAGCCTTTTTTTCGGGGTGGGGTATTGGGGTTGGCAGTCAGAGCTGGCCCATTGGCAAACGCTAGTGTTTTCCACCCTGGCGTTTTCTCGTATCTTCTTAGTCCAAGCGATTCGAGGCGAGCAAGAGTCTTTATTCAAGATGGGGATTCTTAGCAATTGGCCTTTGCTGGGCGCTGTGGTGATCACCACCATTTTGCAGATGTTGGTCCTCTATAGCCCAATGTTCCAAGCTATCTTCGAGACCCAGCCTCTTTCCGCATCTGAATTGCTCCTTTGCCTTGCGATCGCAAGCCTGGGATTTTGGGCGGTCGAATTGCAAAAATGGGGTCTGCGCCAAAAAAAGCACTAGTATCCCCTAACCAATGCGATGAATCTTGATAAAATTGGTGCCCCGAGGCTGCTGTGTGGGAATCCCGCCAATAATCAAGATTTTGTCCCCATAATCTACAAACTCCTTTGCCAATAGATAGGATTGGGCTTGTGATACCAGTTCTTCAAAGGATTCAACCTGATGATCAATTAAGATCGGCTTCACTCCCCAAACTAAGTTGAGACGATGGTAGACCTTTTCAAATGGGGTAATGGCAATCACAGGATTTCGCGGTCGCTCCCCCGCTGCCATCATTGCGGTGTAGCCCGTTGACGTGAAGGCTGCAATACACTTTAAGGGCAGCACGTCTTGAATGGCACTCAGGGCCTCGCTTAGGGCATGGGTCTCATCAAAATGGGCGGGTGGATTATTGACGAAGTTTAAATCGGGTTCCACATCCGTGGCAATCCGGGCTAGCATTTCTACTGCTTTGACAGGATATTGGCCCACTGCCGATTCTCCTGACAGCATGACTGCATCGGTACCATCGATAATGGCATTGGCAACATCGCTTGCTTCTGCCCGAGTGGGTCGGGGATTGCGAATCATGCTATCTAGCATTTGGGTAGCTGTCACCACAGGTAGCTTGCGCTTGTTGCAGGCCCGAATAATTTGCTTCTGCAGCTTAGGGACTTTCTCTGCACTCATTTCTACGCCTAAATCACCCCGAGCTACCATGATTGCATCACAAGCCTCCAGAATGGCTTCAAGATTTGCGATCGCATGGGGTTTCTCAATCTTTGCCATCACTGGCACATCAGCGGCTCCATGCTGCACTAATAGCGCTTTCAGAGAATGAATATCTGCCGCTCGGCGGACAAAGCTCAAGGAAACCCAATCGACCCCTTGGGATAAGCCAAAATCTAAATCTTGTCGATCCTTTTCCGTCAGAGACGGAAGCTGTAAATCGAGGCTGGGGAGATTCACGCCCTTACGACTTTCCAAAATCCCCCCCTGAACAATTCGACAGTGAATTTGATGATCTTCGATCTGTTCAACCTGTAATTCCAGCAACCCATCATCCATCAGGATTGGGGTTCCCGATTGGGCCTCTTTGGCCAAATAGGGATAGTCAATGGCAACGGTTTGGGGCTGGTTGTGGAAATCATGTTCCGCCACCAAGGTTAACCGTTCGCCTGGAATTAACACCTTTTTGCCATCCGGTATCTGTCCCACCCGGATTTTGGGGCCTTGCAAATCTTGTAGCAGAGTAATGGGTGTGTCCAGTTCTGCGGAGACGGATCGAAGCAGTTGTACCATCTGAGCATGCTGCTCATAGGTACCGTGGGAAAAATTCAAGCGGGCCACACTCATCCCAGCGGTCACCATTTGGCGAATGACATCTGGAGAACTACTGGCCGGACCAATGGTAGCGACAATTTTCGTCCGATGGGTCAGCGATGCAATCACGATCGGTATTCATAGGGAGTATAGGCCATGCTTCAACCATATCTTGAATAGATAACCGATCTAAAAAATTGCTTAGGAAAAATCTCCCCTCAGTAAACTTCCCTTAAAGTACTAGCAGTGAAGTGACCCTTGCATTGTCAAAGTAAACTATTAAATTTTGCCAAAGCTGTCTATCTCTACATCTCAACGCCAACAAGTTAGTTTAGTAATTTTCAACTGAATTCATACGCTTCAGCTTTTCGCTCGATCTGCTCTGAGGCAGCTAGGCAGAATTGGGGCCTATGCGCTTAACTGCCACAGCAGCCATTTGCCCAGCCAGATGGAACCTGATCTCCATCATGAATAGGCTGAGAGTTCGAAGATGAGAGATCTGATTTAGGCAGTATGGATAGAACCTGACAAAATCGCTTACTGTTCCTTAATTCGAGGTTCTCAATGGCTATCAAGATAGGTATTAATGGTTTTGGTCGCATTGGCCGTCTGGTATTCCGAGCCGGGATCAACAATCCCAATATTGAATTCGTCGGCATCAATGATCTCGTCCCTGCCGAGAACATCGCTTACTTATTGAAATATGACTCTACTCACGGCCCCTTTCAGGGGACTGTAGCCGCCACGGCAGAAGGCATTATCGTTAATGACAACTTTATCCCCTGTACCTCTATCCGTAATCCAGAAGAACTCCCCTGGGGGCAGATAGGCGCTGAGTATGTGGTAGAGGCCACAGGCTTGTTTACCACCTATGATGCAGCCTCGAAGCATCTAGCTGCAGGGGCCAAGCGCGTCGCCATTTCAGCCCCTACCAAGGAGAAGGATCCTGAGAAAGTTCCCACCCTCCTGGTGGGTGTTAATCATCATCTCTACGATCCCCAGCAGCATACTATTGTCTCCAACGCCAGCTGCACCACTAATTGTCTGGCCCCGATTGCCAAAGTCATTCACGATAATTTCGGCTTTACAGAAGGACTGATGACCACGGTCCATGCCATGACTGCTACCCAACCAACAGTGGATGGCCCCAGCAAAAAGGATTTGCGTGGCGGCCGGAGTGCGGCTCAAAACATCATCCCTGCGTCCACAGGAGCGGCAAAAGCTGTCACTTTAGTCCTACCACAGCTAAAGGGCAAATTGACGGGCATGGCCTTGCGAGTGCCCACGCCCGACGTCTCGGTTGTGGACCTCACTTTCCGCACAGAGCGCTCCACCTCCTATGCCAATATTTGCGCTGCGATGCGGACTGCCGCTGATGGCGAACTCCAAGGCATATTGGGATATACCGAAGATGCCGTCGTCTCCACGGACTTTACCAGCGATCCCCATTCCAGTATTTTCGATGCCGGGGCAGGGATGGAACTCAACTCCAACTTCTTTAAGGTGGTGGCTTGGTATGACAACGAGTGGGGCTACTCCAATCGCATGGTTGATTTAATCCAAGCGATGGCTGCCAAGGAGAACGCAAGGATGGCGACGGTTTAGCATTTTAGTACCATTGGCCTAATCTTACGAGCACTCCTCTAACTCATTGTTGGGGGAGTATTGGTTGCAGGGGATGGGTTGAGTAGTTCTTCGGCTCGCTGGCGTCTCCGCCTCTGCCACACTCTGATAAGGCCCGAATACTTCGCAAAAAACGCTCTTTCTCTGAAGCTGAGAGTTGAGTTTGTTTCCAGGTAGGTCTGTCCATGAGGGTATGAACCCAGGTCTGTAACCGTGGCTGCTGATCCAAGGAAAATCCCAAATCACAAACCACTGGCACTAGCGAACCCGCAACAATATCAGCCAAACTCAGGTGCTCACCCCCAAAGTAGGGCGCATCGAGTAGCGTTTCAAAGATATTTAGGGCTGTCATTGCTCGATGTTGAGCATAAACTTGTTGATCAGGTTTTTTCATCAAGCATTCTCCAATCGCAGGTACCAGTTCATTCATTGAAATCATTTGCACCTGCCTCACCTTGGCAATGGCCTGAGCAGAGTGTGGTAGCAATTTGGGCTGGGGATATTGGATGTCCAAGTAATCCAAAATAGCCTGGGATTCAGTCACCGTAAAGCCATCATCCACTAATACAGGAATTCGACAAAAGGGGTTGAGGGCTCTAAATTCAGGGGTGAATTGGTCACCATTGCCCATATTGACGTAAATCGGATCAAACGCTAAGCCTTTTTCTAACAGCGTGATCCAAACTGGACGGCTGAATAGAGAGGGTTTGGCATAATAAAAAGAAATCATAATTATTTAGTACGAACGAACGTGCTAAATATTAGGTTATTTTGTGGGACTCCTCAACCCAAAACATCAGCAATAGTTGACAGGGCCCATCCTCATTACCCAAAAGGGCTGAGGTCGGGTCAGCAACAACTTTGATTCTCTCCTTTGCCTGGGAACCGTATGCTTTCCACAATCGGTATTATTTTTATGGTCGAATTAATCTAATGCTCCATCCCAATTATTGCGTCCACTCAGGACTTAACTGACGGAAATTCAGTTGTGAAACCCCAGGGTGACACCTAATACAGGTGTCGGGGGTTACAGGCTCAGGAAAATCAACGTTGGGGTGTAACACCTTAAAGAACCCCGATCGTTGAACTCGATAGGGAATCGGGCGCAGACCATCTTCTTTCATCGGTCGGGAGAAGAAACTGAGGTATTCCCAGGTATAGGTCAATTCAGGATTTTGAAACTGAGGTAAAACGACACCATAATGATTCGTCTCAGGCAGCAGTGCCTGCCATGTTTGGCTGGGCAAGACTTGCGGCGGTAAAGCAATATGACACGTCCCACACCGTTGTTGATACAGTTTTTCTCCCCGCTGTAGCTGAGGAGGAACCGGATCAACCCCCCCAATGGTTTCTGTAGGAATTGGTGCTGCTGAAGTTTGAGCGAATTGGGTCGCTTCAGTAGCAACGGAAGACTGAATATGAGACAAGCCCCATCCCAACAAACAACTCCATAGACTTAACAAAAAGATGAGGCCCCAAATTGAGCGCTGACGTCTTTTTCTCAGTTTGGCCATCTTGGACATTGCCTCTCACCACGTACATAATCAAGATTCAGAAGTCTGGGCCAATGTTCCATTACTTGCGATTGATTCAGAGCACAGCTATACCAAAATATTTGTTCCAGCACCTCTCACCAGAATAATAGTCGCTTCTGTTCCTTGAGCAATGGCAAGGGGGATATTCCCTTTGAGTGCTTGGTGAACTAACCCAGCCGGACTGGCTCCAATGACGATGATGTCTGTATGTTGGAGCCTTGCCAGTTCTACAATAGCGTCTGCCACATTTTGAGCACAAATTTGCGTACATCTAACCGCACTATCTGGACACGCTTGCCTAAGGAACTTTGAATAGTGATCAAGAATGCTTTGGTCTGGTAGATCACTGCTGGGTTGATAAACTTGAAACAATTTAATGTCTGGGGATTTACTGATAGGGATAAGGGCTGGCAGCAGTTGAATGGCTTGCTGAACATTCGGTCCCCCTGAAACAGGGATCAGCCAACGTGGGTTTTTGCCTGTGTTGAAGTGGGTTGCAGGTCTAATGACCAAGACTTGGCTTTTGGCTTGCTGGAGAACGGTTCGAACGGTTGGATTGCCAATTTGTCCCCCCGTCAAAAACTGACCTTGCCAACCCATGAGCAGAAGGTTGATATGTTCCTGATGCTCGACCTCTAGAATGGTTTGCGCTATATCTTGTGCCACTCGGATCTGGGTATGCACGGACACATGATGGCGCTGTCCATAGCGAACGGCTTTCTGAAGGAGTCGCCGACTTTTAGTTGTTTGAACTGGGGTTTCAGCGGGTAACCGATTGCGAGGCAGACGAATAATATGTAAGCATTCCAGCTCATAATTGAGAGTTTGAGCCATGACCACAGCTACTTTCAGTAAGGTATCTGCAGTGTCAGGATTAGCGAGAGGTAAGAGGATTCGCCCTTCTCCCGTTGCTGGTCCTCGCGTGAGATAGACCCCATAGGAAGGTGCGAATGCCTGATTATCCTGTTGCTTCTGGCCAGTAATATGATCAAATTCGGCTTGAATAATATCGGCACGGGTAATGATGCCTACGAGTTTGCGCCCGTCTGTAACGGGTAGGCGACTGATTTGAGAGCGGTTCAAAATATAAAGCACATCAGACAGAGAGGCAGTGGGATTAACGGTCAAGGGCTTTGGCGTCATCACATCTCGGATTAACGTATCTCCAGATCGCTGCTGTTGTGTCACCCGATTGAGATCTGTTCGGCTCAATATACCGACTAAACGTCGATCTTCAAGCACCGGGAAACCCCGATGGTGAGAGCGGGCAAAAACTTGTCGGGCCTCATCTAGGGGAAGATCACTGGACAATGTTTCCACCTGCCGCTTCATAATGTCTGCTGCTGTCAGTGCATCCAACATGCGCTGAGCAGAGGGGGACGCATTTTGCAGTTGAATTCCCTGCTGCTGCAGGAGCAAATCATAAATAGAACTCTGACTAACTTGTTCAGCTGTTAGGTAGGCCACCACGGAACTTATCATCAAAGGAAGAACCAGGTTGAAATCCTGAGTGATTTCAAAAATAATAACGATTCCTGTTACGGGTACTCGACTGACAGCCCCAAAGAAGGCTCCCATCCCCACGAAAGCATAGGTGGTTGGTAATCCTGCACCTAACAGATGAGCTTGTCCTAACCCCACCAAGTTACCTAATGCGGCCCCCATCACCAGGCTGGGAGCAAACAATCCTCCAGGAGCACCAGAAGCATAAGCAATTAGGGTTAAGCCAAACTGGACAATGAAGGCCATTGCAGCCAATTGCCAACCGATATCACCTAAGCCCAAAAGCCCTCTCAATCCAGTATTGTCCTGAAAAATACTCGGTAACTGGCCAATGATGCCTCCACAAATCGCCCCTGCTAAGCCAATACGCCAGGGTAATCTTAGGGCGGTGAGTCGTTGATTCAGGTCGACACTCAGGAGTAGCCCTCGATTAAACAGTGCCCCAAATCCTCCAGCCAAAAGCCCTAAAAGGATAAAAAAAGGAATTTCAGGCACTGAGAAGCTGGTGGAGGTGGTAACCTGCTCAAAGTTTATGGATAAGTTCTGCCCACCTAGGACATGGGCAACAACTGCACCAACGAACGAAGACAAAATGGCAGTCCCTAGGGTTAAGCCGGATAAATCACGCAACAGCTCCTCGACGATAAATAGAACTCCCGCAATAGGGGCGGCAAATCCTGCTGCTAGTCCTGCGCCTGCACCTGCTGCAATCATTTGGCGGCGATGGTCAGGAGCGGTCGGAAACCAGTAGCTGAGTTGAGCGGCTAAAGCGGCACCCAGTTGAACGGTGGGTCCCTGCCGCCCGAGGGTCAACCCTGCACCCAAAGCTGTAATCCCACTGATCAGCTTGACAAACGCCACTTGCCCATTGAGGGCAATCGGAAATTGAGCAAGGGCTGCCTTCACTTGAGGAATACCACTCCCCTTGGCATCTGGGGCAATGGTTTCAATCAGTAAGCCGGAAATAAAACCTCCAATCAACCCTATCGCTGGCAAAACTAGAGGAGCATGAAAACGGTTGGCGAAATAGATTCGCCATCCTCCTAACCAACCAATCCCATCCTGCAAGGCCACTGCTGCCAAACCAGAGACAAGACCAATCAAACAGGCTTCAATAATGGCAAAGCGGCTGGACTGAGTGAGGTAACGCAGGGGTTGAAATGCCGAGATTAGCCTCATAGGGGGTTACTCAGAAGCCCCCGTCTAGCTCGGTTTCCATCAAACGGCCAGCACATGAATAAAGTTGAACAAATACAGACAACTTGGGCCAAATAATTGAGGCTGAGCAGTAGTATTAGGTTTAGAAACGTCTGGGATTGATGGAGCGGGAGAAATGCGATCGCACCTTCAGTATCATCACTACGGCTTACCAAAAACCACATCGTCTGCGTTTTATAAGTTGTGATTGGCGGGATCGTACTGGAAGACAAAGAACAGTAAAATAGTCCTTGCGAGAATACTTCACAGCAATTCACATATTTTACCTTGGCACCTAGGTCTTAGCGGCATTCCGCCGTTGGAGAGGATTGAAGAATTCGCTGATTCCTTCACTTGCAAGGGATAATCCAATCGATAACAAAGCCATTGCTAATCCAGGGAACAGAGTAGTCCACCACACTTCTCCCGTGAACCCTTCCAAGGCAACTTTTAAGTCATACCCCCATTCTGGAATTTCAGCAGGCAAGCCTAACCCCAAGAAACCCAGGGCACCAAGCGTCAAGACAGAGTCCGCTGCATTCAGGGAAAATAATACAGGCACACTTTGAATCACATTACCAAATAGGTATCGAGTAATAATTCGCCATGGAGAAGCTCCTAAAGCCCTAGCCGCCTCCATAAATAGCTCTGTTTTAATACTGACCGTGTGATTGCGAACAACCCGATAGTATTTCGGAATATAGGCAACCCCTAAAGCAGCAGCAGCACTAGGCACCCCTCGTGCCGCTTCACCAATCGAGAAAGACAAAGTCACAGCAATAAGTAGGCCAGGAATGGCATAAATTGAATCCATTAAGAAGAGTAGAATTCGATCCACCCAACCCCCTAGATAACCGCTAAGCAGCCCTAAAACAACCCCAAAGACAACACTAAATAAAGTTGCTGCCATCACCACTTGTAACGCCGCCCGAGCCCCATAAATCGTCCGCGCAAATACGTCATACCCAAGTTTGTCCGTTCCAAACCAATGTTCACCAGAAGGAGGACTATGAGGAATATTGTCCAGAATACTAGTGGGAGTTGGATCTTGAATCCAATTCCATTGCTCTAAGGACGGAGCCAACAACGCAATAGTAATGAAAAAGAGAGTGATCAAAATCCCCGTAACCATCAACCAGACGGACAGGCTGGCATGGCGTGGAAACTGAAAAAATCTTGGCCAAACTTTAGTAGGCATCATTGGCAAAAGAGAATACAAGTAAAGAATTCACAGGAATTAATGCAGAATATGAGGAGGATGTTACAAAAGTTCTGATTTTTTGGCCGATTTTAGGGTACACTCTAGACCACATTCTTCTGCAAAATTTTGGTGTGGTGTAGGCCATTGGATACTCTTAAAACCGTTTCTTCCCCCGTTAGCATAGTGGATCAACCCGTCTTGACAAAAGCGCACTCTTCGATCCTGGAAGTTTGGGGAGGAGCACCACTCCAAGGCAAAATCAAAATTAGTGGCGCCAAAAACTCTGCCCTAGTGTTGATGGCTGGAGCCCTCTTATGTTCAGAGCCCTGCCGTTTACGAAATGTTCCATCCCTTGCTGATATTCAGGGAATGGCCAAAATCCTACAAACCTTAGGGGTCAAAATTAAGCAAGACGATGATGTTCTGGAGCTTGATCCCACTCACGTCACCACAACGGATGCGCCCTATGAACTAGTCAGCAAGCTAAGAGCCAGCTTTTTTGCGATTGGTCCCTTGCTAGCTCGCATGGGGGTTGCCAAAGTTCCGCTACCTGGGGGCTGTGCCATTGGTGCTAGACCCGTAGAGATCCATGTTCGGGGCTTGAAACAACTAGGGGCTGAAGTTTACATCGAACATGGGGTCGTCCATGCTTATGCCTCTCGACTCAAAGGAGCCAAGATTTATCTGGATTATCCGAGCGTTGGGGCAACCGAAACACTTATGATGGCTGCGACTCTGGCTGAGGGCGAAACCATCTTAGACAATGCCGCACAAGAGCCCGAGGTCGTCGACTTAGCCAACTTCTGTCAATCGATGGGGGCCCAAATTATCGGGGCTGGGACCAAAACCATTACCATCACTGGTGTTCCTAAACTGCATGGGACAGATTACAACATCGTGCCGGATCGCATTGAAGCTGGCACATTCCTGATGGCTGGAGCCATCACCCATTCTGATATTCTCTTAGCTCCCGTAGTCCCTGATCATTTAACGGCTGTCATTGCCAAACTGAGGGCAGTTGGATTTCAGATCACACCCGACACCCAGCAAGGACTTCGGATTCAGTCCAAAGGCATCCATACAGGGACTGAAATAGAAACCCTTCCGTATCCAGGTTTTCCAACAGACATGCAGTCTTTATTTATGGCCCTACTAACGTTGAGTGACGGGGATAGTGTCGTCACAGAAACGGTTTTTGAGAATCGGTTAGGCCATGTTCCTGAATTGGTAAGGATGGGCGCTGATATCCGGGTTAAGGGTAACATCGCCGTTATTCGTGGTGTTCCGTTCTTATCAGGGGCACCAGTCACAGGCACTGATTTGCGGGCAACGGCAGCATTAGTAGTCGCAGCTCTAGCAGCCAAAGGAAAAACTAGCATTGCAGGGTTACAGCACCTAGACCGAGGCTATGCTAACTTTGAGCAGAAGTTACGCGGATTAGGAGCCAAGATTGAGCGGGTTCCTGCTCTCAGTTCCTAAGCATTCGATCTTCTCTGTCACGGTCCAAAAGGTATCCATTTTCTCTAGGTTGGCGTCTTGATGACAATGGTTTTTGGGTTGAGGTGAGATTCAAGCTTACTCAACACCAATATCCTCATACCAAAGCTGAGGGGTGTTTTTGATGAACTCCTGCATCATTTGGTAGCACATAGGATTGTTTAGGACTGTAACTTGAACCCCATGGGATTTTAGCAAGGCTTCTTCTCCCATAAAGGTCCGATTCTCGCCTATCACTATATGGGGAATTTTATAGAGCAGAATTGCTCCTGAACACATGCTGCAAGGAGACAATGTGGTGTATAGAATCACATCCTGATAAAAGGTAGCAGGTTGACGACCGATAGATTCCAAGGCGCTCATTTCGGCGTGGAGGATTGCACTACTGCGTTGCACCCTAAGATTGTGACCACGGCCAACGATGCTCCCGTTCTTCACTAGGACTGAGCCAATGGGAATTCCTCCGGCAGCTAGTCCCAGCTTGGCCTCTTGGATTGCTGCGTCCATGAAGGGATCTATAGTCATCTACTGAGCCGATAAATGTGTGTGTGGTGGATGGTGATTAACCTTTCAGCTTTTTAGCAAGCATTTGATTCGCGGCCTTCGGATCGGCTCGCCCACTCGTGCGCTTCATGACTTGTCCCATAAAAAAGCCTTGCAGTTTAGTCTTACCGTTTCGGTACTGTTCTAACTCTTGGGGGTGAGCTGCCAATACTTCATCAATAAGGGACTCCAATGTGGCAGCATCAGAGATTTGGGTTAACCCCTTCTGTTCTACTAAAGCTTTGGGAGACCCTCCTTTTGTCAGTAATTCTGGTAAAAGTTCTTTAGCAATTTTGCCGCTAATGGTGTTGGCTTCAATCAGTTGAATCAGCTCAGCTAATGCTTCAGGGGTTAGGGCAATATCTGTAATAGATAAGTTTTCGTTGTTTAGATACCCGGTGATATCACCCATAAGCCAATTGGCCGCTTGCTTAGCAGAGGCACCGGCTGCTAGGGTCGTTTCAAAATATTGGGTGATGGCATGATCATCAGTGAGGATGCGGGTGTCATAGGGGGACAGTCCAATTTCTTCTTCGTACCGATGGCGTTTAGCTGCAGGCAGTTCTGGCAATTCTGACTGCCATTGTTTCAGCAGGCTGGGGGCAACTTCAATAGGCGTTAAGTCTGGCTCTGGGAAATACCGATAGTCACTAGAGCCTTCTTTACTCCGCATGCCAATGGTCCGTTGAGCCCCTTCTTCCCATAGACGAGTTTCTTGAATAATGGGCTCACCCGATTCAATCGCTTCAATTTGGCGGGCAATTTCATAGTCGATGGCCCGCTGAATGGCACTAAAGGAGTTCATATTTTTGATTTCTACTTTCGTGCCAAATTCTTTCTGGCCCCGCGGGCGCACGGAAATATTGACGTCACATCGGAGAGAGCCTTCTTGCATATTGCCATCACTCACCCCGAGATACCGAACGATTCGGCGAATCTCTTGGGCATATTCTGCGGCTTCTAATCCCGTTCGCATGTCGGGTTCGGAGACAATCTCAATCAGCGGCACACCGGTTCGGTTAAAGTCAACCAAAGAGTGGGTGGAGCCTGCTAGACGATCGCTACCACCATGCACCAGTTTGCCGGCGTCTTCTTCCATATGCAGGCGGGTAATGCCAATCTTTTTGCAAGTGGCTTCCCCTTGTTCATCCACAATCTCAATCTCTAACCAACCATGCTCCGCTATGGGTAGGTCATACTGAGAGACTTGATAGTTTTTGGGCAGGTCGGGATAGAAGTATTGCTTTCGATCAAATTTGCTGTACTTGGCGATTTCACAGTTAAGGGCACGCCCTGCCTTAACGGCGTATTCTAAAACAGTTTCGTTGAGGACGGGCAAGACGCCAGGCATACCCATGCAAATGGGACAAACTTGGTGATTGGGATCTGCTCCAAAAGTAGTAGAGCAATTACAAAAGATTTTGGTGTCTGTACTGAGCTGGCAATGGGTTTCTAGACCAATTACCGCTTCATATTCAGTCTTTGCAGGAGCCTTGGTGACCATGTAGCGCGTGCCTTATTGCAATAACTCCTCCCTATTTTAGAAGGTTTGGGGAGGAGAACGAATTGCAGGTGCGATCGCAATCACAATCTCGGCAACCTGAAGCTGTCATTTTGGTCGCTCCAAAACGAAATAAACTTCACCAAAAGCTTGGGGAAACCTGAATTTCGACCAAGCTTTCTGATCTGCACAATTTTTCTAGATCAATTTGACGGCTTTGAGACCAAAATAAAGACCGAGAGCTATACCAATAAAAAGACTGGTGAATAACACGTAGGCAATAAAACCCATGCTGATACCTCTAACTAGAATTGAATAGTGAAAGACCGTCGTAACAGGTCCTACTCTTGAGTAGCTTATCGGATGGTGATCACACCTGTCCAAGTTTGATGCTTTGATTCAGAGTATAGAGACTGAACTCATCATCCTTAGAAAACTATTGGGTTCTATCACCCATTCGTTTCGATAAACTCATTTAGATCTTCGATCGTACGGGTTAATTCTGCTTCCGTTGTCAGTCGAATCCGGTCATCTCGCACTGTGATCAGAACTTTTGCGGCAAAAGGGCTAGGCCAAATATTAGGGTTACAAAAACATTCTAGAAAAACGTCCCCAGTATATTGATACTCCATCGAGGGTTGGGGCTGCGCTTTCTCCCCAGGTGCTTTATTAGCAACGGCCTTTAGGCTCTTCATTAAGGTAGCGATCGCAGCTTTAAAGTCTTTGGCTGCTTCGGGGGTGAAACTAAAGGTAACGGACCCTTCTACTAAATTTAATCGCAATTGAGCGGATGACATAGGGAAAACGTTGACGAGTTGCTTTGCTCCTCAATATTACCTGGGTATCGGCAGCTTATCCGTTGAGAAATGTAGAGGGAGATATTGACCAGAATAGTGCCTGGCTCAATCGGTGTTTCAGGGAGCTAGCTAAGCAAGGTGCCTAATAGGCTACTCATCAAGGCTTTCCCCCTTTTTCTAGCATTATGCACAAATTCAAA
>JANQPU010000073.1 GCA_028285315.1 Acaryochloris sp. IP29b_bin.176 | reverse complement strand
TGCCAATTCCTTGAGCAATACATCCAGGGAGTAGCGATAAATCCCTGGCATGGATGGAATTGCCTCCTCAATCTCCGTCCCCTCTCGCACAAACACGGGGTAGATCAGATCGTCCAGGGTTAACTGAGTTTCGCGTACCAATCGCCGCAAGGCGTCAGTGCGTCGTAACCGCCGAGGTCGAAGGTGGATAGCAGGGGAGCTAACGGATGGTTCAACATCAGGTTCCTGGGGCTTAGGTTGGGAAAGGACCATAAGAATTCAACAGAATGATAATCGTTATCATATCTTAGGAAAATGGACAACGGAGAGGCTTCAGCAAATCTTTTTCTTTTGTGGGGCTATCTTAGAACTGAGAGTTTGATAGTTCTCTGGTTCTGGCAATGCTTCAGCACCTGCATATGCTGCTGCGGTGATTTGGAGTCTAAGGTATGGCCATCCATTCGAGTCGATGTTTGGGGGAATCTAGATCAGACCCTCCTTGGGTCATTGATGTGAATAGGACGTTAAACAGCCCCGAAGCTGGTGCTGTAGTTTTGGGGCATCTAACTCGCGACCAATCAGGACGAGCTGTGTCTTAGGTGCTGCAGGCCACTGGTCCGCGTCTAAGGTGTAGCGTTTGCCACTGAGCTGGAAGATATAGCGTGGTGCAACGGTGCCAAACCATAGGAATCCCTTCGCTCGGAAGACGTTCTCTGAAAGATCATCCGCAAGCCAATCTTGAAATTTGTCCAAATCAAACGGGCGATCGCTCTCAAATGCCACCGATACAAACCCATCATTGACGAGGTGATTGGAGTGATGGTGGTTGTGGCTGTGAGGGTCATGGTGATCATGATCGTGCGTCGCCTCAGCCAGTGCCTTGGCTTCTGCGGCATAGCGCTCTGACTGAAAGAGATTGGTATCTAAAATCAATGGGAGTGGGATTTGGCTGTTTTGCGATCGCAAAATCCGTGCCTCCCATTTCTGCTCTCGAACCCATGCCTCCAACGTATCTACCTGTTGAGGGGCAGCTAAGTCCGTTTTATTGAGCACAATAATATCGGCATAGGACACTTGGTTAAGGGCGGCTTCACTCTCAAAGTGCTGGGGGGAAAAGGCTTCTGCATCCACTAGCGTGAGAATTGAATCCAGCTGGGTTAAATTCCGCAGAGGCGGCATCGCAAACGTTAGTGCTATTGGCAATGGATCGGCCACCCCCGTTGTTTCGATCACCAAGTGATCCACCTTCTCGTTCCGCTCTAAAATGCTGTAGACCGCTTCCACCAGGTCTTCGTTGATGGTGCAGCAGATACAGCCATTGCTGAGCTGCACCATATCTTCTTCAACAGAAACCAAGAGCTGACTGTCAATATCGATATCGCCAAATTCATTGACCAACACCGCTACTTTCAGATCCTGGCAGTCTTGGAGAATATGATTGAGCAGTGTGGTCTTCCCACTGCCGAGGAAGCCCGTAATGATCGTCACAGGCAACCCTCGCTTCGGGAGTTGTAAATCAGTTTGGGGTAAGGCTTGTTGAACGGGGGATTGAATCATGAGTGAACTCCGACTGAGGTGAGTTGGCTCTGGGTGGATAAACTGCAGGGCGAATCGCTGGGCAATGTTTGACGTCAAGAACGGTAGAACGATTGTTGCAATGCTTCCTCGAAAAGCCTGACCGTTTGCCCCTATGGACGCTGCAAGGCAAAGCCTTTGGCCTTGCTGTATTTCACGGTTTTGAAGGTGATTTGATTGTTGGCAGGATTATAAAGAGTATAGGCCGCCTGTCCAGGCTTGCGTCCAACATTGCCAACACCGATGATGCGTCGAGGCGTGTAACTTTGCGCTGGGGTCGTCTGGGTGCTCTCTAGGGTCATGACCGTGGAGCGTAGATTCCCTGGTTCAATCCAACATTCAAACGCGAGTCCTGAGCGGCCACAGAAGAGATGGTTGGCATCAGCTCGAATTAAGCGATCGCACAATTGCATCGCAGGTGTATCCGGTGTGAGTTGATCCGCATAGCCCACTGTACTGCCGTGAATCAGCAGGCAGTCTAATTCGTGAAACCCAAAATGGAGCGATCGCATCCACTGCACGGACTGCCGGGAGACTGATTCCCAGAGACGCTGAACTGCATCGGCTCCCTCTTGTTCTACCAGCTCTGGGGCATCGGGTAAGCCGCCCAACCCGTATAAATTAAAGCACTGCTCTTCCCACCAGCCGATACAAATTTGGGGCTCTAATTCTCCATCACCCGGAGACTGAAGTCGCTGGATCACGGCCTCATTGTCTCCCTTGAAGCCAACAAAATCGCCTAAGACATACAGATCCGACACGTGCTGTCGGCGAATATCGGCCAGTACCGCCTCATAGGCACCGAGATTACCTTCTATCCCGCTTAAAATAGCCCACTGTTCCATTCTTTACCTCCTGAATTGGGACCAGCTATCGCTGACACACATGGCTGGGATCATCGGCTCGCTCGGCAAATTCCATCCCCCGCGCCAAGCGCCAGGCAAAAATGGGCGGCAAACCCTTGTCAATAATGGCTGCACAGGTCTTCTCGTAATCATAGGGCACTTCCCGGAGCGTCACCTGGGCCGTATCGGTGTCATAGAGAACATAGGTGGCATGGGGACGTCCGTGGCGGGGTTCTCCCACCGATCCGGCATTGATAATTCGCTTCAGGGACGTCGTCAACTGGTGCTGCTGGTCGTCTTGTCCCGGTTGGTGAACGCGCATGGAGAGTTTGCCATCCTCTAGTTCACGCAGATAGGGAACATGGGTATGACCACAGAATAAGACATCTG
>JANQPU010000062.1 GCA_028285315.1 Acaryochloris sp. IP29b_bin.176 | reverse complement strand
AATGCTCTTTCCAAAAAGGTAGTGGCTTCACTCACGGGATATTCTTATATCTTGGATGCTTTAGCTATGCAGGTCACCTAATAGGTGAATTGGTATAAGGCGGTAAATACCAAACTTCACATCCTGCTGCTTCTACCAATTCCTGTATTCGTCCTCCCTTATGAAAGGTGGCGTTATCGATGACCAACTTCTGCCCTGGCTTGATTGAGCATAGGTATCAAGCATCGCTCCAGCCAGATTTCAAATACGGTGCGATTGCAAGCGCCTTCGATAGTGAACGGTGCCATCAACTGCTTGGCCCTTAAAGCTGCAATCATATTGACTCGACCGCTTCTACGCCCAGATTTCAAGGCATAGACCCGCTCACCTTTCGGGCCATAAGCGTAGTCATACTCGTCTCGATTATCCATGCCAGACTCATCCGCATAGACGATATCTTCTGGGTCCACGGTACTCAGACGTTTGATGAACTCAGCCCGTTTGTGCTCATCTCGTTCTCGATACCCGTAAGTTTTTTTTTCGAGTAAATCCAATTTTCTGGAGGGCTCGTGAGATGGTCCGCTCACTAATATCGCCATCCCACAGTTGAGCCATCTGAGCTTGGGTTTTATACCGATGCTTATGGGCAAACGCTCGAAACTTGTCCCAGTCTGTAATTTTATGGCTATGGCCAGGATGATGTACTGGCTTGGGGTGCAAATCACCCGTTTCTGCCTTGAGGCGTTGCCATAGATGAATGGTATTGCGACTGATATGGAAGAGCTCACTTGCTTCAGACGGGCGCATCCCATCGAGCTCAATCGCATCCATCACTTTGCACCGTAAGTCGTAACTATAGGTCTTGGGCATCACAAAGACAAATAATGAGAGGACATCTCTATCTTGCGTCCTACACAATATGGCGACCGCTATAATCAATAATCTTGAAGGTTAAAGGTATTAATGTCCGCAATAGGGTCGGATGACCTCTTAATTTGTCGGTTTGGTAGTTTGAGTATGCTCAATGGAGGGAGACAACTCATCCCCAGGACTCAACAAAGGGGAATACATCATCAGTGCATGATTTTCGGTGAGAAACTCATCCGGGAAAATTTCATTTGTAAGCAAATGACGTTTTCTCCGAAAAATCTGGTTGTGACGCATATATTGACCCGCGACAGGGCCTGTAATCTGATGGTTTTTCTCCAAGACTTCATAGCTGTAAGGGCATTCCGTATTCGAGCGAATCTCGCCACATAAGTCTGTGTCCGTCAGCCATAGACATAGTTGAAAGGCTTGGTTAGTATTGTTTTCAAGCTGTAAATCAATGTAGTTATAGGCAACTGTGGCCCCACTGCCAAACGGCAAGGAGCGATTGAGATCAGGGAAAACATCGTAGCTATGTCGCCACCGTTCTTTGACCGTCAAGGGAGAATGCAAGGCCATCCAATAAATCAGGTTCGTTAACTGGCAGAGTCCTCCACCATAACCTGACTTAACTTGACCATTATTCAAGGTCATGCCCAGCTTGAACCCGCGTCTCTGGGTGGGATTACCCACTAAATACCAAAAAGAAAAAACTTCCTTAGGGTGAATGACGATTCGATTGATGCAGTCAATCGCTAGCCGTAAATTGGTCACCTTGTTGTGCTGTAGCCACATCTCCACATCTTTCAGTTGACGCAGCAAAAAAGACTGGTGGGCAAACACTGTTACAGGTAAAGGATCTGCACCATTGGGTACTGCAAACTTCGTACCTGAGAATTGCCATTCCCACCGACGCTTGTAGATGTAATATTGCCGCCCTAGGAGTAATCTGAGTCGATTGCGCTGCTTAGGTTGTGGCAGTTGAAGATAGTTCACAGACACGTTTCGTCTTGAAAGTTTTGCTCCAGTAATAGCAAAGCTATAGTGGGCTTGCTGTGATCTGCAACATCAGGCAATCAAGATTAGGTGCTCCCATTACAATGACTACACCATAGAGGCGAACTCATGGTTCAACTTCAGCCCAAACGACTCAACGCTGGGTGTACCTGAGTATTATGCGGAACTCATCCGCTATTCTCCCTAGCCTTGCCTGAATTATCGCTCACTGCGCAGCAGATATTTGATGCTGGGCTCTGACGCCGTTCTTACTGTCCCAAATAAGCTTCCAGTACTTCTGTGTTGGACTGAATTTCAGCCGGAGTGCCCACGGCAAGATTCTGGCCCTCGGCCAATACCCAGACGCGATCGCACAGGGACATAATCACATCCATATTGTGCTCGATGATCAAGAAGGTAATGCCGTTATCGTTCCACCGTTTTACATGCCCACAGATCTGCTGAATCAACGTGGGGTTAACGCCAGCAGCAGGCTCATCTAGCAGCATCAGCTTCGGATCGGCCATCAGTCCCCGCGCCATTTCCAACAGCTTCCGCTGACCACCCGAAAGGGCACCCGCATAGTCATTCACCTTAGCTGCCAGACCCACAGATTCCAAAATGACATGGGCTTTTTCTTTCAGCTGCTGTTCTTGCTTGCGGATGGTATGGGTCTGGAAAAACGTATTTTGTAACTTTTCCCCCGTTTGGTGGGGAGCCGCAAGCAGCATATTCTCTAATACCGATAGCCGGGACAGAACGCGAGCGACTTGAAACGTGCGAATCATGCCTTGGAGGGCAATTTTGTGAGGTGGTAGACGCTCAATAGGTTGGCCGTCGAAAATAATTCGACCATGATCGGGGGCAATGAAGTTACAGAGCAAATTAAATAGGGTGGTTTTACCCGCACCATTGGGGCCGATCAACCCCACGATCTGTCCTTGGGGAACATGAATTTCGGCATCATTGACGGCCTGAATACCGCCAAAGGCTTTGGAGAGTCCTTGGGCCGTTAAGAGCAGCGGGTCGGGTTGTACTTGAGGATCGCCACTCATGGGTTGGCGCTTATCGTCCAAGGGTGAGTTCCTCCTTTTTGCCCAATAAACCTTGGGGTCGCCACATCATCAGGACAATTAACATTAAGCCAATCACCATTACCCGAAAAGCACCCAATCGCGCATCATCCAGAGGCAAGATATTAGGTAGAATAAACCGGGTCACCTCATTGTAAGCCCAAAAAATTCCCGCTCCCAGTAGCGTTCCGACATTATTACCCGCTCCCCCGGCCACAATGATAATCCAGGCTTGGAAGGTGAGTAGGGGGATGAAGCCATCGGGGTTAATAAAAGTGAGTTGCCAGGCATAAAAGGAGCCAGCAATCCCTGCAATTGCACCGCCTAACATAAAGGATTGCAGCTTATAGCGAAACACATCTTTGCCCAGGGCTTTCGCGACTTCCTCATCTTCGCGAATGGAGGTCAACACCCGACCCCAGGGCGAATTCACCCAGCGCTCCAACTGCCAAAAAACCACTGCCACAGTTAAAATCAGCAACCACAGCAGTCCCGCTTTATAGGTGTAGTCAACAATCCCCATGATATGGGCTCCAAAAAACATCACCACTAATCCCATGCCCATAGAACTTGTGAGTAGATTGAGGTGGGTGCCTATGGACTGAGTTCGGAGTTGTTGAAAAGGTCGTTGACAGGCAGCATAAACCAGCAAAGTACCGACCATCGCCAAGGGAGCTGCCATTGCCAACCGCAACATCAGTAGCACGATTTCCTGCAAAAAAGCAGGCAGCTCAATGGTCAAACTAAGGGAAAAGGCAAACCACCAGCAGGTGCCCACACCTACTGAGCAAATCACATAGCCCACAAATAGGGGAAGAGATAAAGTAGGACGGCCTTCTCGGCGGGGTTGGCGCAGGAGCCATTGCCACAGCCGCCATAGGGCCAGACCCAACACCAAGAGCAGGGATGCAATCATCACCCCTTTGATCAAGAGATTAGGCTCCAGTTTGGCGAGGGGGAGAGGATAGTTGAAGACCCCCCGAGGCCCGCGCGTTAGCCATTCTTCATTGACAGCCACCAGTCGCACCACTTCAGATACGCCAATCGTAACGATGGATAGGTAATCTTCCCGGAGCCGCAGGGTGCTGGTGCCGATGGCTAATCCCAGCAGCGCAGCTAACAAAGCGCCGATCAGCACGGCAATCACTAGGGGAATCTGTTCTGGCAGGATATTTCCCAAAAACTTCAAGCTGGAAGAGAGCCATCCCTGACTTTCAAGCACCGGATATTGCTCAATGATCCGCTGGGGCATCTCTTTGAGAAAGCCTGGTAGGGTCAAGGCAATGGTCGTGTAGGCCCCAATCGTCATGAAAGCAATATGACCAAAGTTGATCAGCCCGGTATAGCCCCACTGTAAGTTCAGTCCTAAGCTGAACAGGGCATAAATGGTGGTGAATAGTGCCAGAGAAACAAAATAGCCAACTTCCATAGGCTTGCTGGGGAATAAAAGCGCAGGTGCGCCGCCTCAATTAACGTCTTCAGGATTTTATCAGGCTGGGGGATATTTCCTCTGTCCAGAAATGCTAAAGCCCATCCGAATATTTAGCCACCTTTTGGGGCTGCACGCTATGGTTTAATCATCAACTAAACCATTGCCCTCAGGAACGATATATGGATGCAGCCGCCCTTTGGCAACGCTATCAAGATTGGCTTTACTACCACGAGCAGCTAGGTATCTATGTCGACATCAGTCGCATGAGTTTTGATGATGCTTTTGTCGAGCATTTACGACCTAAATTTGACAAGGCATTTGTGGAAATGGATGCCCTGGAAGGGGGCGCGATCGCCAATCCTGACGAAAATCGGATGGTCGGTCACTACTGGCTGCGTGATCCAGAGTTGGCCCCCACACCTGCGTTGCAGCAAGAGATCACCTCCACGATTGAAAAGATAGAAGCCTTCGCCGCCGACGTACATGCAGGCCGGGTCAAGCCCCCCACTGCCCCCCGATTTACAGACGTGATCTCCATTGGCATTGGTGGTTCTGCCTTGGGGCCTCAGTTTGTATCCCAGGCTCTGGCTGCCCTCCATCCCGCTCTAGAAACTCACTTCATCGACAATACGGATCCAGCCGGGATTGATCGGATCTTAGATTTGTTTCAAGATCGACTGGCAACGACCTTAGTGATCACCATTTCCAAGTCAGGGGGGACACCCGAAACACGGAACGGCATGTTAGAGGTCAAGCATCGCTTTAAGGCCCTGGGATTGGATTTTGCAAAACATGCGATCGCAGTCACGGGAGATGGCAGTAAGCTGGCCCAAATGGCAGAGAGTGAAGGCTGGTTAGCCACATTTCCCATGCAGGATTGGGTGGGGGGTAGAACCTCAGAACTCTCGGCGGTGGGACTCGTCCCTGCCTCACTACAGGGAATCGCCATTCGCGAACTGCTGGCTGGGGCTAAGGCGATGGATGCAGCCACCCGCGTTCATGATCTGAAAAAAAATCCTGCAGCGTTGTTAGCCCTGTCTTGGTATTTTGCGGGAGAAGGCCAGGGCAAAAAAGATATGGTGATTTTGCCCTATAAAGATAGCCTCATGCTGTTTAGTCGCTACCTTCAGCAGTTGGTGATGGAATCTTTGGGAAAAGAGAAAGATCTGAACGGCACCATTGTCCACCAAGGCATCGCCGTCTATGGCAATAAAGGATCAACCGATCAACATGCCTATGTCCAAGAACTTCGAGAAGGCATTCCCAACTTCTTCCTCACCTTTATTGAAGTTTTAAAAGATCGAGAAGGCCATCGCGTTGAAATCGAACCTGGGGTCACCTCTGGTGATTATTTGTCCGGCTTTCTCTTAGGAACCCGATCAGCACTCTATGAAAAGCGCCGAGATTCTATTACCGTCACTTTGCCAGAAGTGACCTCTAAGCATGTCGGTGCCTTGATTGCCCTATATGAGCGGGCGGTCGGGCTCTATGCTTTCTTAATCAATATCAATGCCTATCACCAACCGGGTGTAGAAGCTGGGAAAAAAGCGGCTGCGGCCACCCTGGCCTTACAGCATCAGGTCATGCAAGTGTTAAAGAGCACCTTGACACCCTTGCCCATCGAGAGTTTAGCGGAGAAGGCGGGTGCCCCTGAACAAGTTGAAACTATCTATAAGATTGCCCGACATCTCGCTGCCAACCATCGAGGGGTTGAGCTGTATGGCAATCCGGCTGAGCCGGGGGGACTTCAAGTGACCTTGAAAGGCTAGATCCCAGATCCCTAGCCAGTAAAAATTCCCCTGAACTGCAGGCATCTAGCATAAACCTGTTGGAGCTTGCTCTCTACAGTCCCTTTGGAGATGATAGTCAGTGTCTGAGGATGGGAAGCCATCATGGAATTTGCAAAGGTTTCTGATTAGTGATGGACTAAAATATAGGGTCAACCGTCTTTGTTGATATGGGAAACCTGCATGGTCTGGAGTTGATTGAATTCATTGAGCCAAGATTGGATCATCGATTTCAGCTTTTCGCGATCTTCTTGAGGGAGCCCTTGGGGATCAAAACGGTAGCGATAGTGTAAATCAATAATCTGATTTAACTCGCTCATGTATGAAGCAGGCAGCTCCTGCTCAAGTCGACCTAGCCACTGTCGGACCGTTTCCGAGGCTCGGCGTGCTAGGCCCCAATCTCCTAACCGTTTCTCAATTCGGTAAAACTCTGAGTCAAGCCCATCATTTGTTGGTTTACTAATGCGCTCCGCGCCCTGAGGTCTCCGTCTTCTTGAGCGCTGAGAACGTTTTTTGCGGAGCATTCTCCAGATTAGATAAATCGATCCAAAAACAATTGCCAGTCCCAAAACAATTATTGAACCAGCCCAAGCCAAAGTCTCCGAATTTTTAGAGAGCAGGGCCATCAACTCAGACCAGAGTTCGGATAATTTTTCGAAGAATGATTGAGTGGGTGGATTGTTGTGTTCCTCAGTTAATGAGCTGTCTTCAGATGAGTTCCCATCTTCAGATGAGTTCCCCTCTCGTGATGTAGCCTCCTCTTGAGTTCGGGTGTTATCCCCTTGAGCGTTGTCATTCAGGGCCGTTTCGCTTGCAGTGCTGCGATCTGGGGTCATTCCACCGCCTGGGGTCGTTTCGACTTTAACCCAAGTGTTGTCTACATAGGCTAAGACCCAGGCATGGGCGTCTTTTAGGCGGACAATATACTGTTGTTCCGTGGGGCTATATTCATGGGCGGTGTAGCCAACGGCATAACGGGCAGGGATACCTGCCGCCCTTAGTAACAGCGAAGTGGCCGACGCATAGTATTCACAGTGACCTGATCGATGGTCTAACAAGAAAGCTGCGATCGGCGTTTTGTTTTTCTTGGGTGTCGGCAGATCGAGGGAATATTTAAACCCCTGTTTTTTAAAGAAGGCTGAAATAGCCTCAACCGTTTCTGCATCAGATTTACCTTCCAGGTCCAAGGAATTGAGAATCTTTTTGAGGGTAGGCTCCTCAGTAGCAGGCACGGCTTTATCAAAAGCGGTCGGTGGACTGTCTGAAGATTGTTTAGGGTCATACTGCACCGTATAGGCGAGGGGACCCGGTTGTCCCTGGATGGCAACCGTGCCGTACTGGTTTTCTTGCAGGGCTCTAACCTTGAGCTGGTTGACTTCAGAAGGTCCTAGAGGCAGTTTTAGGAGCCCTTCTTTTCGCGGTAAGTCGGATGAAATGCGGACTGAGGTCGTTCGGTTCGTTTTGGTACCAAAGCGCCAGCTCTGTCGGTTGGACTGTGGGCGTTTGGTCGTAAATTTGGATTTAACGGCATTCCAGGTGCCTGACTGGTATTGGTTATAGGTGGCTTCTCGAATATAGAGAGGGAATTGGGGTTTGGGGCTATTGGCCTTTTGATTCGGCGCGACCCGAAATAGAATGGCATTGGAACGTTGCAGAGAGCCAATATTACCGATTTGAGTCTGAGCCTTTTCAGGATCAACAATGCCGCCCGATCGCTGCACAAGACTGGGGATGGATTGTCCACCATCTCGACCGGGCTTAGGAGCCTTAGTTTGTCCTGGATTTTTGCGGTCTTGTCCACTATTCGAGGGTGGCACTGAGACGTTGGCAGGTTGAGTATTTCCAGTATTTTGAGAAGGACTCGGATTAGGAGGCTCTGGGGTACTTGAGTTTTCAGGCGGTATCTCTGAATCTGAATTAGTGTCTTGCTCAGGAGCAGTTGCTTGTTCAGGTGGTGTTGCAGAAGCATCTATGCCAGGATCAGCCCCCTCATCCTGCTCAGTTGAATGATCCGAGGTGGGTGGGGGGCTAGTACCTGAATCGGTATTGGCGTTTAAATTGTTGGGATTGCCAGTATCTTGAGTTCCCTGAGTTGAGTTGTTTGAGGTGGACGAGTTGCCGTTCGGATTGCTGGGTGAGTCAAAGTTGCCAGGATTGTCGGCGTTGTGATTCTCATTTTGGGCTCTGGAGCTAACGGTTGGGTCAATCTCTGTGTCGAGTTCAATATCCTCTAGTAACCGATCAACCTCTTCTCGGAAACCTTGACCTGGATCGTTGGGCCAGATGCGAGCTATTTTCTGAATAAAGTCACCAAAAACGGCGGGGCCGGGGAGGCGAACATTGGCCTGTATCCAATAGAACTGATGGGTGCCGATCAAGCTAAGCACCAATGCCAGGACAATTAGACCGTAAAAAGTGGACTGGGAAAATCGCAGGGAGAGTTTGCGGTTAACGGGCCAGCGTACTGTTCCTAAGAAAAGAGCGACAAGTACTGCACTGATAGCCAGAAAGACGAACAGGTTACCTCCGGTAGCGCTGGCGGCGAGCAGACAAATGCCAAAATAGGGATAATACCAATTAACGGTTTTCCAAGACTTGGCCATATCCCCCAGATACTGGCGATAGACCGAGACAAAATTCCGACAGTAGGTCTGAGCCAGGACAAAAGGGAATAAGCCAACGGGCAAACACTTGATCAGATGATATCGGGCTGCGTAGGGGATGGCCTCGGGAGACACAGGGGGCAGAAAGAATACCGCCAGCAGCCATACGAAAAGGGCGACAACATGAAGTTGCTTAAGGTTGTCGAGGGAGAGAGACCAGCGCTGTTTGACCATTTCCCTAGCTTCCAGAGCGAGAGCCATGGGAATCGCGATGATCCAGGCTCCGGTTTGATAGCCCCAAAAGCAGAGGGATAGGCTGCATAAAGTGGGAGTTGATTGCTTCATAGGGCCAATAACTCCTGTTGCAGATTGGATATCGCCCCTGAGTGCAGCTGACACTGGGGCCCGAAATACTCCTGGAACTGTGGATCCATATGCAGACTGAGGTCAGACAGACAAATGGCTTTGATGGGAATGCCAAACTGACTGAGCATTTTCAGAAACGCATAGCGAGTGTCATCAAAGCCCAGCAGAATGCAGAAGCAGCCACTCAATCGAGATAAGCGAGATTGAATCATCGGATTGAGACAATCCAGTTCCCGGCGGGGGTTGGGATTAAGGGTGGCAACTGTTTCAATGATTTGGGCCCGTTGGCGCAACCCTTTGCCTACAGTCACTAAGCGCGGATCTGGACCAGCATAAATGATATCCAGTAGAGACGCTTCGGGCTGTTCCTGCATCAAAAAAGAGATGGCCACGGCAATGGCTTCTTCAAAGGGGGTGCTGTGAAGTTCAAGCTGGAAGGTATCCAGAACCAGGGCATGGTGGATGGCGGTCTCGTCCTGCTGTTCTTTGACGATGGGGCGACCAACTTTGGCCCAGCTTTTCCAGTGAATCTTATTGGTCGGGTCTCCAGCTCGATAGTCCCTTAGAGAGCGAAATTCTAAGGCTTCTCCTGCAGTAGTGGTGCGTAGAGTTTCACTGGCCTGGTAGCGACTGGCTTGGGAGAGGTTGAGGGGAGAAAGCTGATAGCGCTGAGGCAAAATGCAAATCGATTGGCCGACATCGTAGGTGTGGCGTTTATAAATTAAGCCCAGGGGGTCAGGACAAGCGAGGGTGATGGTTTCGAGCTGCAAGCTACCCCGCCGCAAGGGAAGAATTTCCACCCTGGCTTTAGTTTTACCTTTGGTGGAGAGGGTAGGTAGGTCCTGAAGGTGGGCGGTGGCCCACTGCTGATCGGCTAGGTAGCGTCGCCAATGGGGTCGCCATTGGTTGCCAACGGGATAGCGGCGCTTAATCTGAATAAACTCCCGGAAGCTGGGGAAAGGGGTGGCAAAGGTTTCGACTAGCTTTAATCCCTTCTGAGACTGGGGAGAGAGATTCTGAATCACTACTTGGTAGGGCAACGGTTCGCCAACGGTGCCAAAGCGAGGCAGCAGGCGGGTGGCCTTAAACCGAAACTGAATTAACCGACTGCCAATGGTCGCCAAAATTAGCAAAGCCAAGGCAAAGAAGAACAGGACATGGCACATGCTGCGGGTTGATCCGAGACTGACAAGCGCACTCCCAATACCGCCCGCCAATACCCCTAAGCCCGCAGGTGTAAACTGCTGCACCAGCCATTTGCGGGTGACATAGATGAATCTAAGACAGCGATAAGTAAAGCGATCCATAACTTAAGCAGGCACCGGAATACGGGTAAGAATACGGTTAATACAGTCCTGAGCTGTTTGCTCAGCAAAGCAAGCTTGAGGGGACATCACTAGCCGATGGGCTAGGACATCTCCAGCGATTTCCTGAATATGGTCGGGAGTGACATACTCATAACCATCAAACAGGGCTAAGGCTTGGGCGACTTTCATTAAGGTGATCGATCCACGGGGACTCGCCCCCAGTTGGACCTCCGGTAACTGCCGAGTGGCAGCAACGATATCGACGATATAGCGCTTCAGTTCTCGACTCACCCGCACCTGCTTCACCGCTTGTTTCAGGGTAAAAATCTCCTCTAGGGAAATGCAGGGCTGAACTCGCTGGATGGGATGTTCTTCTAGTTGCTGGGTAAGGATAGCAATTTCATCAGCCGGAGACACAAATCCTAGACTGAACTGCAAGGCAAACCGATCCATTTGGGCCTCGGGCAGAGGGTAGGTGCCCTGAAAGTCCACTGGATTTTGGGTGGCAATCACAAAAAAGGGATCGCGCAGCGTTCGTTGCTGACCATCAGTCGTGACTTGAGACTCAGCCATTGCTTCAAGAAGAGCTGATTGGGTGCGAGGAGAAGCCCGGTTAATTTCATCGGCCAGAATCAGATTGGCAAAAATTGGACCCTCATGAAAATGGAAGGTCTGGTCTTGGGGATTAAGAATCGAAACCCCTAAAATATCTGAGGGCAACAAGTCAGGGGTAAACTGAATCCGCTTAAAGGCAATATCAACGGAATAGGCCAGAGTTTTAGCGAGGGTGGTTTTACCCGTACCGGGATAGTCTTCCAGCAATACATGGCCGCCACTAAAAAAGGCCGCCAGTAATTTGCGAATGGCCGCATCCTGCCCTTTAATCACCTGCTGGATATTTCCTGCTAAGTGACGATAAATGGTTTGCCCCTCTGAGCAATGGGTTTGAGTTGCGAATACCATCATGGGTTATGCCGGAACAGGAAGCCGCCTCATGATGTCCATTACCACCTGTTCCGCCGTTTTGCCCGCAAATTTCGCTTGCGGATCCATGACCAGGCGGTGGGCCAAGACGGAGACTGCTGCCTCTTGAATATGCTTGGGGCGGACGGCAGGCGTGCCATCAAACAGGGCCAGGGCTTGGGCAATTTTCATTAAGGCAATGGAGCCACGGGGACTGGCCCCCAGTTGGACTTCTTCTGTTTGGCGAGTGGCGTTGACGATATTGACGACGTATTGCTTGAGGTCCTCGCTAACGGTAATCCGCTTGACCGCTTGCTTCAGGGTAAACACATCTTTTAAAGACAGGCAGGACCGCAACTGTTCTATTGGGTGAGCCTGCATTTGATTGGATAGAATTTCCACCTCTTCTTCGGCGGAGATATACCCTAACCCAAACTGGATGGAGAAACGGTCCATTTGGGCTTCCGGTAAGGGGTAGGTGCCTTGGGAATCAATGGGGTTTTGGGTGGCAATCACAAAGAACGGATCATGCAGTTTCATCTGCTGACCATCAATGCTGACCTGGGACTCGGCCATTGCTTCTAGGAGGGCCGACTGGGTGCGAGGAGAGGCCCGATTAATCTCATCGGCCAGAATCAAATTAGCAAAAATCGGTCCCTGGTGGAATTCAAAGGTTTGGTCTTTGGGATTGAGAATCGATACGCCCAAAATATCTGAGGGCAGTAGATCAGGGGTAAATTGAATTCGCTTAAATTCAATATCAACGGATAGGGCGAGGGCTTTGGCGAGGGTGGTCTTACCTGTGCCGGGATAGTCCTCTAGCAGGACATGGCCGCCACTAAAAAAGGCTGCCAATAATTTGCGAATAGCAGGTTTCTGTCCTTTGACTACGGTCTGGATATTTTTAGCTAAGCGGCGATAGATCTCTTGACCGGATACCCCGGACATCGGCAAGGACGACACTGTCATGAATGCTTTTTTACTTAGGATACCCGACTACTATCAGGTGTTTTGCAGCTTGTTCAGTCTTGTTGTTTGAAATGACTCCAGAATAAAATCTACCGAGTAGAATAGTATATCTGTACTCTAAAAGTGCATTAAATTCTCTCAAATTAAGGCTCAATAAAGTTTATGGATAAAAAGCATCGGCAATCTGAATCAACAGCCTTTCGCCCTTCGGACTTCATGAGAGCAAGACGCCCCTATCTGTTTTCTGATACACAAATAGTTGCAGAACCACAGTTAGATCGAAATTTTCTCGAATACCATTTAGAAACTCTTACTAAGCGTAGTCAAGAAAAAGATTTTGAGCATTTCTGTCGACGATTGGCTGAAAAAGAGCTTTGTCCTAACCTTTTACCTCAAACAGGTCCCACTGGAGGAGGAGATAGCAAAGTAGACTCTGAAACCTACCCTGTTTCCGATGCCGTTTCACTTCGTTGGTATGAGGGCATTGGGCGCGAGGCTGCTTCTGAGCGTTGGGCCATTGCTATCAGTGCAAAACAACAATGGCGTTCGAAGGCTCGTTCTGACGTAAAAGGTATCGTTGAAACGCAGCGTGGATACACCTTGATTTATTTCATCAGTAGTCAATATATCAAAGACAAAGATCGAGCCAAAATTGAGGATGAATTACTTGAGAAATACAGCATTTATGTACGAGTACTGGACAGAACTTGGATACTTGATAAGGTATTCCAAAACAAGCGCGAATATTTAGCTATAGAAACTCTCAAGATTTGTTCACCTTTCAATCAATCTCTTAAGAAAGGTCCTTTAGATACAGCTCGTGAATCTGAGTTGAGTGAGTTAGAGGAACAGATTAAAGACCCTAATCGTTATCAAGGTATCAAGTATCAACTTGTAGAGGATTGTATTGAGGCAGCTAAACTATCACGTGAGCTTGAATTGCCACGTGTAGAAGTTGACGGTCGTTTTGCACGAGCTGAACGTATAGCTGAACAACATGGAACACGTCAACAAAAACTTCAGTGTGTTTATCACAAAGCATTGACTGCGTTTTGGTGGCATGATGACTTGTTTGCTTTCAGTCAAATCTACGATGATGTTGAATCCTTAGCAATTAGTACTATCCAAATTTCAGATATTGAGCTTTTAGCTAATTTGTGGCAGTTACTATGGGCTACTGTTCAAAGTTCACATCTGAATACTTCCAATGCAAAACTAGACACTCGGACTAAAATTCTACGTACTGAATTACAAAGGTTACAAGTTGAGCAAGATCGACCAAGTACTGTTTTACAATCACAATCGATTTTGTTACTGATGGATCTCAGCAAGTCTAATAATAAACCTTCTGAACTCAATAGGATACTTAATGAATTCCATGTTGTGTTCGAAAGAAGCAAAGGCTTAGTTAGTTTTCCTGTTAATTCTCTCATTAAGATTCTTATGGAAGTTGGTGAGTATTTCCCTGATAATCCTGGTTTTGATGAGCTTTTTGAATCTGTACTTCTTCTTTCAAAAGAGCGAGAAAGTAGAGCAACTTCTGGGCATATGCTTCTGAAGAGAGGTAACCAAAAACTTGTCAAAGGAAACCGTTACGAAGCTATTCGTCTTCTCGGTCGAGCGCAGTATGATTTAGCTATGCGAGAATGCCGTAGTGGATTTATTGCAGCATTAGCCCTATGCGCCAGTGCTTATGAATCAGTGGGTTTGCTCTGGGCAGCACGTTCCAATATGCTTTTAGCTACATCTCAAGCTCTTAATCAATTTTGGGAAGATGGCACAATTACTATTCAGGCTTTCGCTTGTATACAACGTTTGATTTGGATTGAACTACAGTTAGGGCAAGTTCCAATTGCTCTCGCTTGGCTTGAAAATTCTACGATTTTTGCACAAGTTCTTGGTTTTGATGAGGATAATCAAGAGAGATTTCTAAAGGAAAGAGAAACTCAGGATCAAGTGCTTGGAATTCTCCTTCTAAAAACTGAATTCAAGAAGTTGAATTGCTTAGAATTTTTTCCAGAAATACTTAAAAATTTTGGCTTAAAGAATTCCTTTATAGCATCGCTGTATGCGCTAGGTTATGAGAATATTCTCCGTTCTGAAGGCTGGATACCACATGAAGAGGATGAAGCGAGCATTCGTGATTTTTTTGACTCTTGGATATCACAACCAGCGAGCTATGATCTACCAGAAATTCCAGAGTTTTTAGTAGATGATATAGTAAAATTTCGTTCCCGAACGCTAGGTTGTAATATTGTTGCTGAAGTACCAAATAATAATAGATCATTATTTATTTCTGAGGCAATTCTTGCTGCTTTTGAGGCTTTTCTTGCGACAAGCCTTGATTCTAGTTTATTTCCACATCAGTCAAATATAAGGTTCAAAATCATCCCTTCAAACTCAGTTAACGATGTAATTGACTTCCAGATCGAGGAGGAAGGTTCTGCTAATCTTGAGACTCTGATAAATGTACAGCATTCTGTTAATGAATCTTATGTTGCAGAAATTAATTCCGAAACATTTAGAAAGAAGTTAGCCGAGTTAGTCATCCAATTGGTTTTTCACATAGCTTTTGTGCCAGAGCCAGAACATTATCTTGATAGACTTGCCCAGCAGGAGGGGATCTTTTCACGTGCATTTGATTTTACTAATGTAGCTACTGCTATTTGGAATATCTTAGGCAAAAATCCTAAGCTTAGACTTGCAGATTGGCAGATAAATGATATAGGAAAGCATTTTCCACCTCAGCGAACAGTCGTCTGGAATAATGAAATAACTCCAATTACTTCCATTGAACAGGCTACCACGATAGTAGCTAAACCAGGTCAGGGGGAACCTCCTCTAGAGGCTAAGGGAGTTGATCATCTAAAGCATCGAGATCGCAAAGTTTACTCTATAATCAATATTCCCCTTTGGGAGAAAGCTAACTGGCAAGCAACAGGTTTTGGCTTCATCCCAAGCGATCGAGACCTCCCATTCCTAAGCCTGTCACTTTTATTCCGTGATAAAAATTTGGGCAAACAGATTTTCTCTCAATGGAAACAAGAGATTGGGGATGAAGATGTAGAGGAAAGAATAAGAATATCTATTCTTACCGGAATTAATTCTGATAATCCAACTGCTTATCGTGTTGTAGTTGGAGTAAATCCTGACTGGATAAAAGTATCTGAGAATTCTCAGATTCTACTGACATATAGAATTAATACTATGGAACCCAAAGGCTCAAGAAATCTTGATAATTTTGTAGAGTTTTTCCAAAAGTCAGGTTCCTATATTCTTCTTCCAGGGTATATATCACAAGATTTTTCGAGCACAGAATTCCTCTGGGACTCAGGTGTTTTGAAACGACAAATATTCATTCGCCCTGCATGGCAAATTGGAGAGAATGATTTTGATCTATGTGGCATTCAACCTGATGACAAGATTATTCTTCCAAAAGATGTTGTAGATCCTCCCATCATACGTGCTTTATCACAAATCAGGAAAATGAAATCTAAATCGACTATGGAAGCTTATTGATCCCTAAAACCTCTAGCAGCATAATAATCCCCATGCACCCGACTATTTAAGAGTTATCTTTGTAGTGTTCGAGGTTACCTACAATGGGAAATAGGCACTGCTATCCTTCTATTCTTTACTATCCTTCTTAAGCCTCCGGTTTGACCGGAGGAATCGTAAGGTTTAACCTTTACCGCGGTTTATAGTCACATCCAACAAATCCGGGTGTTGCCAACCCCACAAATCTTAGCCTGACAATCCAACTTCAGGGTGATAACAGCGTGTTATGGAGATGCGCTACCGTCAACAGCAAAAAATGAGAGTTTATGACCATCGATTAAAATCCCCTTTAAGGGGTTCTTCCAAGCCTCCGGTTTTACCGGAGGTGTTTGACTTTTCAGTAGAATTTAAGCACTTGATCAGAAAATTAAACCGATGCTTTATTAGACTGATGTTCAAGAGTTTAGCTATCTCTAGAAAACCTCAGAATCGATCTTATAAAAGTGGCTATTATCCTGCAAAATTCTACTAGCAATATCTTTGTCTTCCGAAGAATACAGAAAATTATAACCTAGCTTATTTTGAGCCAGAGACCGTCTCGCTTATTGATTCTAAATCTTCCATTTTTGAGGAAGCTAGAGTTAGGATGATTTTGTACATGTGATAGAAGTGCTTTAAATTCATGAATCTTGTTTTAGAGCGTGAAGCACCCCCTCTCCATGAAGATGAAACTGGAGCAGTGCGAGTAGGGAATTCAAGAGTACTGCTAGAGACTGTCATTCGAGCATTTCAAAATGGCGAATCCCCCGAGTCTATTGTTCATCGGTATTCCACCCTATCCTTATCTGATATCTACAACACAATCGGTTACTACCTTCGGCACCAAGATACTGTAGAGGCATATTTAGACCAAAGAGATCAATTGGCTGAATCCGTACAACAGCGCTTATCAACTATTCAACCCGATCTGAGTGCTATTCGTGCCCGTTTAACCTCTCAACGGAATTCTTAATAGCCAAGATGTTGAGCTTGTTGAGTGATGAAAACTTCAACGGTGATATTGTTCGGGGCTTACTACTGCGTTCCCCAACCTTGATTTGCTTCGAGTTCAGGATGTTGGTTTACGAGAAGCAAACGCCCAAAACATCTTAGCCTGGGCAGCAGACAATAAGCATATCCTCCTCATAGAACTCTAGTCATATGTGCGAAAGTGCTGTATTGCGTTTTGCACCAAAAAAGGTACAATAGTGTCATATGAGTGCAAAGCGTGTACCTGCTAGTTTCTATAAAACTGAAGGTAATAATGAGCCTGTCCGAGAATGGCTCAAACAGCTTGAACCATTAGAGAGGAAGACAGTAGGTACCGATATAAAAACGGTTGAGTATGGATGGCCGATTGGAATGCCCACCTGCCGTCCTATGGGAAAAGGACTCTATGAAGTTCGGTCTAATCTTCCTAATGGCAAGATTGCAAGAGTTCTCTTCTGCATTTTTGAAAATCGCATGATTTTACTGCATGGATTCATCAAAAAGACTCAGAAAACCCCAAAAAAAGAGCTAGATCTGGCACTGAAACGAAAAAGTATCCTTGAGGCAAAGAGATGACCAGTAATCCACATATCGGTTCTTCTCTAGATGATTTACTAGAAGAAGATGGAGTCCTAGCTGAGGTGAACGCTGTGGCTCTTAAGCGAATGCTGGCGTGGCAACTTCTCCAAGAGATGAATGCCAAAGGGTTGAGCAAATCCAAGATGGCAGCTTCCATGAATACGAGTAGATCTTCACTTGACAGGCTGCTTGATTCCAGCAACACGTCCGTCACCCTTAAAACGATGGATCGTGCTGCCGCAGTTCTTGGTAAACGTCTTCAGATAGAGTTAGTCGACTCTCAAGAGCCTAAAACTGAGGTATCGGCGGGCTAAGAGGCCATTTATAAAGTGAATCTTTAGGCAGTCAAACGACGTAGCATCACGCGAGTCATCACAGCATAGATCGTCGCTTCACTCATTTCTGGTAAC
>JANQPU010000132.1 GCA_028285315.1 Acaryochloris sp. IP29b_bin.176 | reverse complement strand
CAGTTGTTTGCATGTTTGCCGCTGTCGAGACACCCAAGAGACCTACTGCATTGTGAGGGCATTAGACAGAGCTGCTCGGGGCGATGTCGAAAATGGCTTGATTTTTGCTGGGTCTAATGCCGGGCGTGCTCAGCAGATCATTCCCGTCGCTGAGTTGATGAACGAGCTAACTGCATCCCTCTAACTCCGTCCCTCATCCTTAACTTGATTGCACTCATTAATAAAGAGACCGATGAAACTCAACAGAACCAATCTCGAACAACATTTGGACCATCTCTACGATGCCATTGTCGTGGGGGGTGGGGCAGGCGGTTTATCTGCGGGAATCTATCTACAACGATTCCGCCTCTCAAGTCTGATTATTGACAAAGGTAAGGCTCGCTCATTCTGGATGCAGGCATTACACAACTATTTGGGGCTGTCGCCGGATACATCAGGTCGGCAACTACTCCAACAGGGTAAACAACATTATTCTGCTTTAGCAGGAAACTTTCTCGAAGGCTATGTCGAAGCAGTCACTGAGGAAGAGAACACCTTTACGGTTCGGATCAAAGTCGGTCGTCAGAACAGCCGCTACGTCATGTTTCAGTCAAAATATCTGATTGTAGCCAGCGGCATTATTGATCATCTGCTGCCCTTGGATGATATGCAAAATGTTTATGACTATGCGGGTTACAACCTCCATGTCTGCATGGTTTGTGATGGCTATGAAATGACCGATAAACTCTGTGGCTTCTTTGCAGGCAGTGAAGCCAGTATTGAAGAAATGGTGTTCAACCTCAGTTGGTTTACGCCCAGGATCACGATCTTTACCCATGGCCTGTTTGAGGTCAGTGGCCAGATGCGCAGCCAATTACAAGAGTATGGATATCGCCTGGTAGAAACCCCCATCCAGAAATTCTTGGGTGAGAACCACCAGATGACGGGGGTAGAGCTGATAGATGGGTCAGTCATTGAATTGGAAACGGGCTTGATTTCCATGGGATCTCGCTATCACAACACCTATCTCAAAGGCATTGACCTAGAGATGAAAGGGGGTAACCTAATCACTGACAAAATGGGCCGCACCTCCCATCCTCGGATTTTTGCGATTGGGAATTTAAAGGTTGGGCTGAATCAAGTGGTGGTCGCAGCAGGGGATGGCGCTTTGGCCGCCACTCAGATTTGGCGAGAGATTCGCAAGGATACTGGCCCTAGAAAATGGCAAGAGAACCTCAAGATTCTGGCATAGATACCGTTCACTCGTGACAGGTCTAATCAGAAGATTTACCCCATTAGACTGCCATTTGTTTATAGGTTTTAAACCGCTTCAACGTGATGCAGGAGGTACTCCACCTTGAGTTCTCTTCCAACTTCTTCCGATCCAATTACTAACAGTGATCAGGCACGAACCATCCCGCTTCAGCCTGAAGACAATCAGATTAGGGATCAAGAGGAGTTGATCGTTTCGGAATGCTATAACTGGTTGAGCTTTCACCGCGTGTGGGGAGAACTTCAGGAGCGGCCATTAAAGGCGATTGCCCGCTCTCTACAATTGCTCAAAGTCGAGACAGGAACAGAGATCTATCGGGAAAAACAAGCCCCTGTGGGCCTCTATCTACTCAAGTGGGGCACGGTAGAAATTTATCGCCTGTCCCTGGTGGGCAAAACCCATATGCTTTACCGCAATGCGGGTGAGTTATTTGGCTATGTCCCCGTAATCAATCGTCAAGAGCATGCTTGCTATCAAGCGAGTGCGATCGCCCTCAGTGCCAGTGAAATCTGGTTCCTGAGCCAAGCTGACTTTGAGAAATTGTCACAGGCTTACACCGAAATCCAGGGCATTTTTAATCAATTTCTGGCTCAAGATTTGGTCAACTTTACCCAACGTATTGCTAGAGAACAAGCCCGTATTCAGGGATTGCAGCCTTATATTCATTCTGTACCTGCAACTGCAACCCTTCTGGGGTCTAGCAAGGCCAGTACTAAACTTGCACAGCAGGTAGAAGCCGCTACCGTTGATGTTAAACCCATCGTCTTTCAAGCCCCATCAGGAACGGGTAAAACCTTCTTGGCGGGTTATATTCATACCCATTCTGGGTTGAAGGATCGCCCCTTTGCAGAACTCGATTGTGCTCAGCTTCCTCGCTCTGAAGCAGGGGGTGTTTGTACGAATCTCCTCTTTGGCAAAGCAGACGTTCAGCTTGGGATTATTGAACTCCTCGAACGGGGCACATTGCTCATTGATAATGTGCAGCTTTTAAGTGATCAGGATCGCGATCGCTTAGTTCAATACCTGAACACGGGTACCTTGGTACCCAATCTAGACCCCACTGTGGCCAGTTTGCCTTCTCCTGTAAAATCCTGGGTGCGTCTGATCCTGGCTAGCCCCCACAAGTTAACCTTACCTGGCATTGCATCCCACTCGATTAAATTGTTCAGTCTGCCCCAGCGCAAGGGCGATATTCCCGAGTTTGCCCAATATTTCCTGACCCAATTTTGCCAGGAGCAAGGACGCACACTTCTAAAACTGGATCAGGCCAATACCCGCCGTTTGATTGGCTATGACTATCCTGGCAACCTGGTTGAACTAGCTGGTATTCTCAAGCGTGCGGTCTCTATGACCCCTGAGGAACAAACCGTGATCTCGGAACAGACCTTGTGGTCCGTACAGTCGCCGAAAAATGCCTTTCGGATCGATTTACTCAACCAGCTTCCCTGGCTGCGACAGTTTTTGCTCAGCCCCTGGTGGCCCCAGAGAATTTGGTATGGGGTTATGGCATTGTTCATTCCCGTGACCCTCATGGGTTATATCGGTCCACAGACACGGGATGCAAGCATGACCCTGAACTTTTTTTGGGCCTGGTGGTGGCCCGTGTACCTATTCTTATTTGCTTTTGTCGGTCGCCTCTGGTGTGCGGTTTGTCCCTTCATGATTACCGGGGAATGGATCCGTAAGCTCTCCCTGTGGATTTGGCCTCGTCAATTGTTGCCCTGGCCCACTAAATGGATGAATCGCTGGGGAGCTTGGATTTTATTTGCGGGGTTTGTGGCCATTTACCTGTGGGAGGAGCTTTGGGACCTACCCCATACCGCCTATCTATCGGCATGGCTGCTGGTGATTATTGCTGCTGGGGCCGTCATCGGCAGTGTGATTTATGAACGTCGTCTCTGGTGCCGTTATCTATGCCCCATTGGCGGTATGAACGGTATGTTTGCCAAGCTCTCGATATTGGAAGTGCGATCAACGCAGCAAGTCTGTGGTAGCCAGTGCAACACCTTTGGCTGTTACAAAGGGAGCACCGCAACGCCCGTCGAATTTGCCAATGCACTCCCCACAGAAGGACAGGCGACGGATGGTTGCCCCCTCTATTCCCATCCCGCTCAATTGCAAGATAACCGCGACTGTGTGCTGTGTATGACCTGTCTGAAAGCCTGTCCCAATCGTTCCGTACAGCTCAACCTGCGATTTCCAGCCTCAGATTTGCTGGAGAATCACCAGGGAAACTGGCCAGAGGTGGCTCTCCTGCTGTTGCTGTTTGGTGGCGTGTTCATGCATCACGATCACCAGATTTTGGGCTGGTTTGGTCAGGGGGATCTCCCCGTCAATGCCGAGCATCTGCCCATAGGTATTTTAGTGACGACCCTGTTATTGAGTATTCCAGCCACCTTGACGGTTGTGACGCATGCAATCGCCCGCTGGTTTGATCGAGAGTTACCGGACTACCTAACGGTTGTCTATGCCTATCTTCCCTTCACCCTAGCGGCGAACTTAGCCCATTACATCCCTGCGGCAGTCACAGAAGCAGGTCAACTTCTACCTGTCATTGCCAGAACCTTTGGCTACAGTGGCAAGGGTCTTCCTACCCTGACCTGGAGTTCCGATGTAGCGGCATTTTTACAGGGGGTTACCTTACTGTCAGCTTTGCTTTTCAGTGTCTATCCCCTCTTGCGGATCACTCAACGCCCCTGGATAAGTTCTCTGCCTCACTTGATGTTAATCGCCGGGCTGACATACTTATGCTTCCTACTCCTGATCTAGGGACGTGCATCCTATGCTGATTTACTCTGACATCACCCAAGTGATTGGCCGTACTCCGCTGGTTAGGCTCCAACGTCTCCCCCAGGAGATGGGTTGTGTTGCTGACATTGTCTTGAAATTAGAAGGGTTGAACCCAGCCGCTTCGGTGAAAGATCGGATTGCGATCAGTATGCTGACTGAAGCTGAACGGGAAGGGCTGATTCAGCCAGGAATCTCTACGATTGTGGAAGCCACATCGGGTAACACTGGAATTGGACTGGCAATGGTCTGTGCCGCGAAAGGCTATCGTTTGCTCCTGACCATGCCGGATAATATGAGTCCTGAGCGCCAAAAAATGGTGAATGCTTACGGAGCAGAAATCATCCTCACTCCTGCTGCTGCTGATATGATGGGGGCTATCTCTCGGGCGAATGAACTTCTGGCTGCCCTCCCCAACGCCTTCTCCCCCCAGCAGTTTAGCAATCCTGCAAATCCCAAAATCCACTATGAAACAACGGGGCCTGAAATCTGGGAAGACACGGATGGTCAGATTGATGTTCTGGTCGTCGGGGTAGGGACGGGCGGCACCTTGACAGGGGCAGGTCGCTATCTAAAACGACAAAATCCCCAATTACGGATTGTGGCCGTGGAGCCGGAAAACAGTGCTGTCCTTAGTGGTCACGCACCCAGTTCCCATAATTTGCAGGGGATTGGTGCGGGGTTTATTCCTGATGTCCTGCGGGTTGATCTGGTTGATCAAATCATCACCGTGAGCGATCAGCAAGCTTACCATTGGGGACGAAGATTAGCTCAAGCGGAGGGGATTATCAGTGGAATCTCGACTGGGGCTGCCCTTTATGCCGCTTTGCACCTCGGTCAGAAGATGGCCGTTGAAGGTCAGCGGATTGTGGTGATCCAGCCTAGTGGGGGTGAGCGTTACCTGAGTACTCCGATGTGGCAAGAGTCCCACTAATGGCTTGTTTCAAGCAGAGAGAATATATTCTCTTGAGTTCTATATGGTTATATAATTGTATTGATAGCCTTATGTTTATCCTCTCTATCCATGTCTAAAACTCTTGCCAAACAAGTTTCACCCGAAGTTCTCGTAGCAGTGGCTGAGTACTTCAAAGTCTTATCGGAAGTCAGTCGCTTGCAGATCCTCAGCAACCTCAGAACAGGACCGATGACGGTTAATGATCTGGTGGAAGCCACAGGTCTAGGGCAAGCCAATCTTTCCAAACACTTAAAGGTTTTAACTCAAGCGGGCCTCCTCTCGCGCACCCCCAGTGGCGTCAGTGCTTACTATGAGATTATCGATCCGCTGGTGTTTGAATTGTGTGAATCGGTCTGTGATTCCATTAGCGATCGCTTACTGCAGCAGGCCCAAAAATTTAACCAATTCAAATCCTTCAGCCAGCCGTCATAGCGCTGAGCCAGTAAGGGGTATACTGCGTCAAACCCTCACAGTTTAAACTGTGGGGGCTTTCTCTTGCCGTCAAGTCCGTGGAGTTCAGGAGGACGGTTGCCAATGCAGTCCCTTAATCAGCTAATGCAAGCCTATGCATCAGGACAGCGAGACTTTGCCTATAGTCAGCTCCTAGAAGCGGAAGTTGTAAAGGCTGATTTAGCGAGCATTAATCTCAGTCGAGCGGATCTACGACAAACGCGGTTGGGTCGCACCAATTTCAGTCATGGAAATTTTAGGGAAGCGGATTTAAGTGAAGCCTTGTTGTGGGGAGCGGATTTGAGCGGTGCCGATCTAAGCAATGCGGTGTTGAGAGAAGCAGATTTAAGTGGCGCTAAATTAGTCCAGGTTAATCTAGCCAAGGCAAACCTCTGCAAAGCCAGTCTGTGTGGAACTAATTTGAGGCAGGCCAATCTCACGGAGGCTATCTTGTACGAAGTGGACTTAAGGCCCTCCCTGGATCAGGGGACCGATCTGGGGGAAGCAGATTTAAGTCACGCAGCGTTGCATTATGCTCACCTGAGCGGGGCAACATTGGCCCGTGCAATCTTAGTGGGTGCTAAACTCTGCCGAGCAAACTTGAGTCAGCAAGGATGGGTGGGGCAGGTACCGACGGATTTAAGGGGGGCTGACCTCCAACAGGCAGATCTGAGCTATGCGGACCTGCGAGGCGCTTGGTTACAAGATGCCAACCTCAATCAGGCCGATTTAACGGGGACAGATCTGGGTGGTGCCCAATTGACGGGGGCAATCATGCCAGATGGGCGGACTCATACCTAAGCACTGCTTCTTTTGAAGTCTAGTGAATCTCGTCCCGCAGTTGTTCCGCATCTAGCGGTGCAATCAAATACAGGCGCAGAAAATCTCCGATGATTCCCAACAGATGGGGGACTTTGCGCAGCCCCTTTAGGAATTTGGGCGAATTCTCTGCATCAATGGCTTTGAGTTGAAGATTGCGATCGCTACAACGATGCAGTCGAGGAAAAAATTGGGGATGGTCCACATTGAGGTACACCGGAAAGGCGCGCGCTGCTGTTTCATTAGTTTTCCGAATCACTTCCGTATCAAAGTCCGTGGGGTCGAGGCCCAACATTTCATAAAAGGTATGGCGTTCTTGCACCGTCAAAGAATGGGTGACAAACACCGTTAGCAGAAAGAAGCGACTCCACAATCTCGATTTCCAAGTATTCCAAAGCTGGGGTTGCGATCGCACCAATGCCTTAAAAATATCGCCATGACGATTTTCGTCCTGACACCAGCTTTCGAAGTAATTGAACAGCGGGTAAAAGTGATGCTCAGGATGCTGCTCTAAATGCCGATAAATAATGATGTAGCGCCAATACCCGATTTTTTCAGACAGATACACCGTGTAAAGCACCCATTCAATGGGGAAAAAGGTATAGGTCCGCTGTTTCGTCAGCTTGCCCAAATCCAGAGAGAGCTTAAAATCTCCCATGGCCTTATTGAGGAAACCCGCATGACGCGCTTCATCCCGTGCCATTAAGCTAAAAATCTCTGCCAGCAACGGGCTTTTCCCTTTTAACCGCCGAGATAATTCCTTAAAGAGTAAAAACCCCGAGAATTCAGAGACACAGGACCGTTCCAGATAATCCAAAAATGCTTGCCGTTCTGCACCTGTAATGTGGTCCCAAGACTGCTCAAAGGCGTCATCTCGAACAAAGTGGAAGCGGTTATAGTCGGCCTTCATCTCCGCCAACATCGCCTGCAAACCATCTTCTTGGGCAGATAAGTCTAACTCTGCTGCCTTTTCAAAATCAGTGATGTAGAAGCGAGGGGTCAAAATATTTTCTTGAACATCCTGCTTGACGACAGACGGGGAACTAGGCTGAGGTGCAGTCTGAACCATGAGGGGTATGCTCTCTTAAATGAAGTGCTAAATAATTCTATAGCTATTAAGTAGCTTGCAAGAGTAAGTACAGAAAATAATTTACATTACGATAGCTTAATAAAAAGAGACGTGATGTAAAAACAGCTAATACTCAGCTAGAAGTTCTATCTAATTTTTTTTACAATTGTTTGCGCTTATTTTTAAGTGAATGACTATATAGTTATTATTGAGATCGCTCCTATTAGACTGTCGCTCTGAGCAACCTAGGTCTCAAACCCTTGTGATGATAGGGTTGCCTATTGCTTATCCCCTCCAAGAAACTTATTCGCTAAGGAAGCAAAATCCGTTATGAGCTGTAATTTAGCCTTTGCCCTCCGCCAAGGGACACAGCACGCCCACGCCCTTGCCGAGAACACAACCCTAATGAAGGTCTGGATAAAAGGCATTGTTGTTTTAGAAGTGTTTCGAGAGCTACTGGTTAACCTCTACTTTGTCTATGATCGCTTGGAGCAGCAGCTCTATTCCCACCAAACTCATCCTGTGGTGAGTCAGATTTACTGGCCTTCTCTCAATCGTCTAGATAATCTACGTCAGGACTTAGCTTATTTCTACGGCCAGGATTGGCAACAGCATATCCGTCCTCAAACGGCAGGCTTACAATATGCTGCTCGCATTGGCGTTGTGGGGCTCACGGCCCCGGAACTGTTGGTTGCCCATGCCTATGTTCGCTATATGGGAGATTTATCGGGGGGGCAACAGCTCCAAAGAATTGCTCGAACGACCTTATCGTTACCCCTAAACCAAGGCACACGGTTATACGATTTTGAGGATTTGCCCACCGTTGAGGCCAAAAAGCGGTTCAAGGAACGCTATCGGTCCATTCTGAATAACTTACCCATCAATCAAGAGACCGCTCAGCAGATTGTGCAAGAAGCAAATCTCGCATTTAGGTTAAATTACGACCTGATGCAAGCACTGGAAGCCAATCTCAAAGCTGCTCTAGGCGAAGCGACCGTTCAGTCCATCATTCAAGGGAATCGTCCTCCTCTCCATTCAGCGCGTCCCTCGGTCGCCTGATCTTTTTTGAAGATAAAGCAGGTCCTTCTCCCCGTTCGCATACCAGCCCACGACCTGTATGTTCGAGGGGTGGGCCACCGTCCTCAACCCTGACTTAATAAGGTTTGTCCCACATGGAATTAATGTCTTCTGTCCGCTGTGATCTCGGACTACTCAACAAGTACGACCAACCCTTACCTCGCTATACCAGCTATCCCCCCGCAACGGAATTGAGCACAGACTTTGCGTCTGAGCGGTTTCGGCAAGCCCTGGCAACGGGAAAGGATCAACAAATACCCCTATCCCTTTACTGCCATATTCCTTTTTGCGAAACGCCTTGCTTTTTTTGTGGGTGCAATACTGTCATTACCCAGCACAAACAAGTAGCGGATCCCTATCTGCGATACCTGATTCGAAATATTCAGCAAGTGGCTGAACGGGTAGAGGGCGATCGCATCGTTCACCAACTCCACTGGGGGGGAGGAACGCCCAATTATCTGAGTTGGCCCCAAATTGAGCTGCTTTGGCATGCCCTGCACGATGCCTTTTCCTTTGATCCGGCAGCAGAACTCTCGATTGAAGTGAATCCCTGCTATATCGATCGCAATACGGTATTTTTCCTGCGGGAGCTGGGGTTCAATCGGATCAGCTTTGGCATTCAAGATTTTGATCCTCAGGTTCAGATTGCCGTCAACCGGATTCAGCCCGAAGAGTTGCTGTTTAACGTCATGAGCTGGATTCAAGAAGCGGATTTTGACAGCGTCAATGTGGACTTAATCTATGGCTTACCCCATCAAACGGTGACCACCTTTGCCAACACAGTGCAAAAAACGATTCAACTTAATCCTGACCGGATTGCTGTGTTTAATTTTGCCTATATGCCCCAGTTAATCCCAGTCCAGCGACAATTGCCTGCCCATGCCCTTCCCGACAAAGCGGAAAAGCTAGCGATGTTGCAGCAGACCATCACCCAGTTGGAGGGCAATGGGTATTGCTTTATTGGTATGGACCATTTTGCCAAACCCAATGATGAGTTGGCTTTAGCTCAAAAGGCAGGACAACTACACCGTAATTTTCAGGGATATACGACCAAACCAGAGTCGGATTTACTCGGATTTGGTCTTTCTGCCATCAGTATGCTTCAGGATGTTTATACCCAAAATCACAAGCGACTGAAGGATTATTATCAAGCAATAGACAACACCCCATTCCCCATTGCCAAAGGGGTGGGTTTAAGTGATGACGATCAGGTGCGCCGAGCCGTGATTATGGAGTTGATGTGCCAGTTTCAGCTTTCGCAAACAGCGATTGAGGAAAAGTACCATCTGACGTTTAACCAAGCGTTTGATCAATATTTCGCAGCCGAAAAGTCTGCCCTGCAAGCTTTGGCGACAGATGGCCTCGTGGAATTGTCCCCCAATCAGATACAAGTCACACCCACTGGGCGCTTACTGATTCGCAATATTGCGGCGGTGTTCGATACCTATTTGCGATCGCACACTAATCAACGGTTTTCACAATCGATTTAGCCCTTAGGATCCTTAGCCAAAGGAACTTCTCAAACAGCTCCGAACGGCTCTCTGACATTATTGAGCGTTTTGGTGTCGCCTGAGAAGATACCCAATGGCAAGTCTCTATAAAGCTGCTCTTTGCTTAGGCATATGTCCGCTCAGCTTCAACCCATCACGAATACTCAAGGCTATTAGAATCAGATTCACACAGCCAAAAGTGAGTTCTAGGGCTTGAATGATGTAAAACCTGGAATCAATTAGGCCATGATTGGCTAGCCAGTATAAGGACAATGCACAAGGCACCAGAATTAAAACCCCATTAGCCGCTATAAATGCCATTCGTAGTTTCTTGGTGGATTCTAAAGTATTCTGGTGGTTTGATAGCCTAGTCCCAGAAATTCCTAGAGCCGCCATTGTGGGCAACAGCAAAAGCAAGCTGTAGGCAATATCGCGTTTCACCATAATGATCAAAGCTAAACTGCCGTTTATTTCTGCGACGATAGTCGCTATCAAGAAAGTCAAAATTAGCAGGGGAGCGATTACGGCGGTAACCGCATGAGTAGTTTGAAGCAATTTCCTTTGCATCGAGGGATCCTCCATCAATTCTAAATTTAGTTGCTTAGACAACTATTTCAATAAAATTTTTTCTTTTGGGTTAATCCATGTCTTCGAGCCGTTGGCGTAGCTTCTTAAGTAGAGACAATAGAATCGCCTCCTCTCCTTTTGCCAACACACTCAAAATCTCAGTAAAGTGTTGATTGAGCTTGTCAGGTACTTCTCGGCGTAATGTTTTTGCCTGCTTAGATGGCTCAACCAGGTAAGCCCGCGCATCTCCTGGGTAAGGGCGTTTGATGATCCAACCATCTCGCTCTAGACGCGCCAAAATACGAGACACGGTATGCTTATCTCGCAAGGTCAAATGAGCAATATCATTTTGGGTTAAATTGTCCTCTGTTAACCACAAAGTCTGCATGACTTGCCACTGCTCAGGGGTCATATGGTAGTCAGATAAGGCTTTCATCAGTTCACTGCGGAATAACAAAGCAACTCGGTAAATATTAAAACCAAGGGCATCGTTAAGCTCCGGTGGTATCTGATGAGCACTCATATAATTGGCAGAAATTAGTTGCACAGACAACTCTATATTTAGAGTATAGTTGCACAGACAACTTTGTCAAGATACCAATCTTCGTCACTGCTAAAAATTATTGATTGGATACCCTCCAAAGGCTTTTGCATGTCATTTGCAGGAAAAGGACTGGGAAAATCGTTAGGGACTTCAGGTGGGTGCTTCACAGGAGACATCGAGATAATATGGGCTGATCCAGTTTGTGGACAATCATAAATGGCTTCTCAAGATTGGCAAGTCTGCGATCGCATCTTGGAATTGCGATCGCAATGGCTGGCCATGATCAGCGAACATTGGCAAACTGGTCAGGGGCAACGGCTCGACTATATAACCCTACTCATCAACCGCACCCAGCATCACAAGCGACTGTTGTTGAGCTTTAGTTAAACCTGTTGCCCCAGTAATATTCATCCTCTCGTAAGGACGCTCAGGTCTGAGAATGTACTTGCATTCTCCTGGAATTACATCCCAAATACGTAAGGTTTCATCCTCGCTGGCACTGGCTAACTGGCAGCTATCGTCCGTTTCAACAGGATTGAAGGCGAGATTGGTAATCATTTGGGTATGCCCAGTGAGGGTCTGTAGACAGTTGCCAGTCTCAACATCCCAAATTTTGACGGTACGATCATAACTCCCACTGGCTAGCTGTCGACCAGATGGACTAAAGTCAATTCGAGTGACCTGTGAAGCATGTCCTGTCAAAGTCCGCAGTAGTTCCCAAGTTTTGGCATCCCAGAACTTAATGATTCCCTCTGCTGTGCTGTAGGCCAGAAATCGGTGATCAGGACTCCAGGCTATGGACCAAACCCAGCTCTTTTCATGAAAAGTTTGCAGACAGTCCCCTGTTTTTAGATCCCAAACTTTGGCGATACCATCTATTCCACAGCTAGCCAACCATTGACTATTAGGACTCCAGGCAACCTGAAAAACCCAACTTTCATGCCCCTCCAATATTTGTAAACATTGCTGAGTGTTAGCCTCCCACACCCTAACCCGATTGTCTGAGGAACCGGTGGCAAGCTGTTGGCTATTGTGACTCCAGGCTAGACTAAAGACGAATCCGGCATTCTCTTGCAACGTTGCTAGACAAGAATTGGTTTTCTCATCCCATAATTTGACAGAGGTAGACCCACTCGCGAGATATTGGCCATTGGGATTAAAGGCAACAGACCAAACCCAGTTATCGTGAGCTTGGAAGGTCTTAGTACAGCAGTCTCGTTCCCAAACACGGATAGTGTGATTAGAGCTACCCGTCACAAGGGTCTGGCCATTAGGGTGCCAGGTGAGTGCTGAAGAATAGTCGATATACCCTGATAAAGTTTTTAGTGGTTTACCCGTTTGGACCTGCCAAAACCTGACAGTCTGGTCGGGGCTACCACTAGCTAGCGTTTGGCCATCAGGGCTGAAAGCGATTGACCAAATCCATTCCTGGTGACCAATTAAGGTTTTGTGATGCTTACCGTTGATATCCCACAATTTGACTGTGCGGTCTTCGCTGGCACTGGCAAGCTGTTTACCGTCTGGACTAAAAGTGACATCTGTAACAATCCGGTCATGAGCGGATAGGACTTGCTGGCATTGGCCTGTCTTGAGGTTCCAGATACGGATGGTATGGTCGGCACTACCGCTCGCCAAGGTATCTCCATCAGGGCTGAAGGCAACCGAATTCACCCGCTCAGAATGTTCTGCAAAGGTCTGCACACACTTCCCTGTTTGCAGATCCCAAAGTTTAAGGGTGTGATCATGGCTGGCGCTCGCTAACTTTCTACCGTTAGGGCTGAACTGGAGAGATCGCACATCGCTGGTATGTCCTGGCAATACTGAAGGCAAATTATTCCCTTCAAGGTCCCATAGCAAAATATCAGTATCACTGGTACCAATCGCTAGGGTCTGACCATTGGGGCTAAAGGTTACAGACCAAACCATATTAGTCTTGAGTTCTAAGCTATTAATACACTGGCCAGTGCTGACATCCCAAATTCTGACCATATTGTCTTCACCGCCGCTGGCAAGTTGTTGACCATCGGGGCTAAAGGCCAATGCCCACCCCCAGTAGCTGTGATCCTCGCAGGACATATGGAGTTGGCCATCAGCAACCCGCCATAGGCGGACACTCCCAGTAGAATCAATGGTCGCCAGAAAGTCTCCTTGAGGGCTGAAGGCGATTTTGAGAATGCCGCTGAGAGATTGAGTAAAAAGGGTCTGCTGAAAATCAGCGTCAGCAAAATTCACCCGAGGTAAAGAAATATCCCGTAGATTAGCTTGCCAAATGGGAAGTTGGGAGAAATCATAACCTGATAAGTCAAGCTGGAGCTGACGACAGAGATTGAGCAAATTTCCAGGTCCATATCCAGTCACTGGACTGGTGCGGAGTTGTGCCAATACCGACTGCATCCATTGCGCCAACATTGAAGCAGAAAAAAATGTGTTGCGGAGTAATTGAGCTAAGGGCTCTAAGATCAGGCGCTTTTGGCTGTCTTGAATGTAGTCTTTAACCGTTGTTTTCAACAGGGCATGGGTGTGAAAGTAAGACTGTGATGATGCCAGACCGTGCGTCTGCGCTGCCTGGGAGTCTGTGTCTCCTATCAAATCTTGATAAACTTGCTGAACTAAATCGTTGGTCACATATTCCATTACCACGGGTTGTAATGTGTATTGCCCTGATGGCCCTTGGCGACTGGAGTTCTTCTCAATCAGGCTCCTCCAGGTAAGGGCTTCCAGAGATTCCAGCAGACTTGCCATGGATACAGTTGGCACGATATCTCGCTGCAATTCAGCAATCGAAGTCCACTCTCGATTAATCGCCAACCAGTTCAGAATGACCTTTTCGAGGGGACTCAGACGCTGAAACTGCTGGTCAAGCAGACGACGAATGCCGTTAAAGGCAACCGTTTCTTGAGACAAAAAGCCGTCTAGATTGCCCTCAAATAAGTCCTGGATTGAGCTAGCAATAATTTTGAGCGCTAGAGGACTATCACCATAGTGATGGCTAAGCTGTCGTTGCTGCTCAGGGCTGCCCTCAATTCCTTTGGCATTGAGTAAGGCAGTGGCGACTTCAGGTGATCCGCGCAGGGCAAAAGAACGAACGGCTAAGTCCAAACCTTCCAATTCGGCTACCTCGGGTGGTTTCTCTCGGCTGGTCAGCAGTAAACAACTTTGGTGAGCCGTTTCTCCTACAACCCGCAACAGATTCCCATATTCTTCATAGCCTGGGCGGTAATATCCGACTTGTCCAGCCTGGAGAATCGACTCCACATTGTCGAATATGATCAGGCAACGGGAGGTTCGCAGACATTTCACCAGTTGACGGGTCGAGCATTGATCGGATTGTTGCTCGGATAGGAAGGGGATCAGCTCTGCGAGCACCTCGTCCGCCGTTGGCGCGTTGCGGAGCGATCGCCAGATCACAAAATCGTAGTGATGTTGGACCTGCTGGGCCAGCTTCGTGATTAAGCTCGTTTTACCCATCCCCCCCATGCCCAACACGGCCACTAATCGACAGCCCTCAGTCAGGTTGCAGGTGGAAATTTGGGCAAGCTCTTCATTGCGGCCATAAAATTTAGAGACATCGGGGGCTTCGCCCCAGTCCACAACAGGGGCTTTCTCATTGGCTATCCCTGCAGGGCATAAAGTAGATTCCTCTACGATAGGCGGTTGAACTAGAGAAATTTTGCTGACATCAGACTCGCCCAATCGCTGAATCAATAGGGATCGGAAATTAGTTTTGGTAACTTTTTCGCCTAGTTCTGAGGAAATGCTTTTCCAAAGTTGAGCGGCCACACTTTTGATATAGTCCGTGTCATAGCCAGCCTCTTCGGCAATTTCTGCATAGCCTTTACCCTCCCAGGCTTGCTTAAACACCAATGTCTTAACTTGGTTGAGTGTTCCGGGTGGCAGGGTTTTTTCTAAAACAGCCAGAGCATCTACAGCAATCAAGGTTTACTTTCCAGGCTTCAGAAAATCCAACGGTAGGCCAATTGTACCGCTGTGCCCTGGCGGAGGCATAGTTAGGCCAACATAACGATCTCACTTTTTGATCACATTGCGGCTGAATCTTTGTGATCTAGGCAACCTGAGCTTCTTACTTTTCTATTACTGACGCAGCTGATAAATCGCCATAGACTCAGTTCAACAACCTGAATGGTAATGGCTGAAACCTAAACTGAATCAACCATCGGGATTAGGAGATAGCCGCCGACCACGCATTAACGGCAAGCGGTCGGATAAACCACGGTTGTGCATCACCTATCCACCCAAATCACACCGATTTAGCAAGGAGACAAACTTTGTTTTCCTGCTCAATCGCTTTGCTCATTATTCTTAATTTGGAGAAAAATCATGACTACTTCTTCCTCAATCACTCCCGTCAGCGAAGAAACCCGAGCCCTGGTCAATCAAAAAATGGCGAATGAGTCTGATGAGATTAAGCAAAAAGCCGGTGAGTTGGTCGATTTAATTAAAAAGCGGGCCGAATCTGAACTTTCTGCTGCTGACCAAATCACCCGTGAAACCTATCATCAGGCCATCAGCCAAGCGAAGGCAACCCTCAATCAAACAGAGACCTTTTTCCAAGAACAAGGCAATGCTTTGGATCAGTCTCTTAAAGAACTCAATGATGATGCCAGTCGTAAATGGGACACCTTTGTGGCTGAACTCAAAGGAATGGGAGATCGCTTCGATAAAGCCGTGAATTCTGCTTGGGCTGCCTTGATTAAGGAGTCATAGCTGGATTTTGCCAATGATGGCCCGAAGGGCCTCTGAACTCTTTCCCCTCAGTTAGTGCTTGTACGTTACGAAGCTCTAATTCCAGGGGAAGGAGTGTCCAAGGACAAGACTAACTGCTAGGAGGTGGACATTCATGAAATGGAAAACGCTACTGACTCAAATCACAATTTGGCTCGCGATTGAAGTACTGCTTACAGCAATTGGGCTTGATGATATTGCTGATTATAGTGAGTTTTTAATTCATAGAACGTTAGGCTTCTACAGCCATGCCCAACGGGTTGCGACTTAAAGCTTAGAGCCATCGACCTAGCTTCTCAGAACTAACCCGACTAACCGATACATGCACGAGAAGGAGACGATCATGGGGTTCAAATATATCAATGAAATGGCCACACCTGACAATATCAACCAGCTCTTGACCTTTATTGATCATGTTGCCGGGGCCGGGACTGATGTCAATGAGGTGTTTGATATTAGTGACTTGCTGCGAGATAGCCCCCAAATGGAACGCTGTCTGACTTGGATGAGAGAAGATCCAGCGACTGCTCAAATGATTGAAGAGCGATATCTGGGTCCAGACTTTAATCTAAATGCAATGCTGCAAATGCCGGAAGAATCACTGGGGTGGACCTATGCCCGAGTGATGAGTGCTTTGGGATACGAACCCCACTTCTACCGTCTGCGCAATATTGAGACGGATGCGGATTATGTGATTAATCGTATTCGTAAAACCCATGATTTACATCATATTTTGACTGGCTTTAGCATGGACGATTTTGGTGAAGCGGGGGTCCTTTCTGTAACCGTTGCCCAAACGGGCTATCCCGGTTGGATGTTGATCAATCTCTTGGGCATGTTGCTGGACTTTTTTGGTGGTCCCCAGGACAACGGTATCGATATTGAGTATGACTATGACATCTTGTCTACGGGTATCAAAATGGGGCGAACCGCAAAACCCCTGTTCCCTGTGAAGTGGGAAGAACGATTCGAACAGTCCCTAGACGAATTGCGGTCTGAGTTTAATATCCAGCCAGTGACGGAAGGACAGTGGAGTTGGTATAGCCGCCCTAATCTTTGGGCTGCGATCGCACTTACAGAACCCACCCCTGTTTAACTCAAAAACAGACTCAGCCCGTTATTCAGCATTACCCATCATGATTCTGGAAGCCGTTACGATTATCTCCCTCTTTACCCTGGCATTTGGCCTGATTTCTGGGCGGATCGAAAAGAGCATGATTACGCCACCGATGATATTCGCTACTTTTGGACTCCTGATCAGTCCCTTCGTCAGCCGCTTACTGAATCTGTCTGTGGATAGTGAAGTGGTAGATATTATTGCCACCACGACGCTGGTGTTCGTCCTGTTCACTGATGCCTCTCGGATTGATTTCAAACTCTTGCAACAGCAGTATCAACTGCCCCTAAGACTGCTGGGGATTGGCTTACCGTTAACGATCCTGTTAGGTAGCGGGTTTGCGATCGCACTCTTTCCTCAACTCAATTTGTGGGAAGCCGCTGCCGTTGCCACCATCCTGGCACCCACAGATGCAGCGCTGGGACAGGCCGTTGTCAATAGTCCTAACGTGCCTGTACGGATCCGGCAGGCATTGAACATCGAGAGTGGGCTGAATGACGGGATTTGCCTGCCTATCTTATTGATTTTCTTATCCCTAGCTGAGTCGGTAGGCGGAGAGCAGACGATCACTAGCTGGGGTGGATTTGCCTTAGCCCAGCTAACAATGGGACCAGTAATCGGCATTCTCGTGGGCTATTTGGGGGGACAACTCATTGCTGCAACTGCTCGGTCCCATTAGATGAATGAGAACTATCAACGATTGTCGCTGCTCTCTCTGGCCGCACTAGCATTCTGCTTGGCTGAACCGTTAGGTGGCAATGGATTTATTGCCGCCTTCTGTGCCGGGTTAACCTTAGGCAACACGAATCGAGAGCTTTGCCCTCGTTTGTATGAATATGGTGAGACGGAAGGACAGTTTTTCATTCTCGTTACCTTTGTAATATTTGGCGGGCTAATGGTGTTCCCAGTGCTCACGCAAATGCAGGGCAGGGTAATTCTCTATGCAGCCCTCAGTCTCACCGCAGCTAGACTCTTGAGTGTTTCCCTCAGCCTAATTGGCATGAAACTTAGATGGGACACCCAACTGTTTCTGGGCTGGTTTGGTCCGCGCGGGGTAGCATCCATACTCTATGTACTCCTGGTTCTTGACCGGAAGGCTATCCAGGGGCAAGAACTGATGTTTGCCATCGTGGTGTCTACGGTTTTGATCAGCATCTTTGCTCATGGGCTGACAGCGTTTCCCGTTGCCAAGTGGTATGCCAAAAGAGTTGAGAAAGACAAGTCCCTATCAACGGCAGAACATCTGACTGTATCCGCAATGCCCGTTCGTCTGCCTTATCGTTCCAGGTATCGTCCAGCAGCCGCTTCTTATCACTCTGCTGAATGACGATTGGGGAATATTGATAACTGGCGATTCCCAAACTCAAATCAACGCAATTCAATTCCATCGTCACGCTCAGGAGTGGGGACATTCTTATGCATATGGCTTCAATTGTTGTTCTTGAATTAACGACCCTGGTTGCGATCGCATTTGCAGCCATTCACTACTGGTCCCGCCCCCTGCATAAGTGGTTGTATACGTCCGAGCATATTGCTATCTCGTTTAGTGGGGGGATGGCGATTACCTATATGTTTTTGCATCTACTACCAGAATTGGAAGAAGGGGACATCTCCTTGGGCAGATTCCCCATTCACATTGTTGCTCTGATCGGATTTCTGCTCTTTTATGGTGCTCAGCGCTGGATCTGGTCACAGTCGCAGGATAACTCCCAGGAACTCAACACAAGAGCGTTTTGGCTACAGATGATATTCGTCAGCTCTTATAATTTCCTGCTCATCTATTCCATTCCAGAACAGTTTGAACAGAGCATACCCTTTGCCTTTATCTATATCTTGGCAATGAGTTTGCACCTGCTATCAACCGATCATCACCTGAGCGAACACTATAAACATCTGTTTGATCGCCAGGGTCGATATGCATTAATCGCAGCAGTAGCTTGTGGACTCGTCACAGACCTATTGGCTGAAGCCGCCAACCGTACTTTCTCAAATACTCTCACGGCCCTTCTGACGGGATTCTTGATGTTCAACATTTTCAAGGAAGAACTCCCAGACCATAAAGATACTCGTTTTTTCTGGTTCCTCAGTGGTGTGGTGTTCTATATCCTTCTCTTAGGGGGGTCATGGCTGTTAGAGTAGTGAATTGAACCTTAGACTTGTCCGATTTGCGGCTAGGGTTCAGGCTTTTAAATCAGTGATTTAAATCGCCAGAAAATTAGCTACCTCACAAAAACTAGGGAAACGCTTATTCGTCTGTATGTACCAATCTACGTTGGCGTTCTATTCAAGCTATTTGAACTTTGGCTCCTGTAAGCTTTGTATTGAAAGATATAAACAAAAGCATCATCCATTTTTAGAGAGGTTTTTTAGAGGCCATTTATAAAGTAAGTGTGAAATAGGGTCTAGATGTGTGGATTGTAGGTTTAGGTTCAAAGTGCTGTGCTGAGCCAAACCGATGTCTGT
>JANQPU010000022.1 GCA_028285315.1 Acaryochloris sp. IP29b_bin.176 | reverse complement strand
CAAAATCAGTCATAGTTTCCCATTTCAAGAGATCGATTAATTTATCCCCACAAACTGTCTTCCTGATTCTGGCGGTAGCGGTTAAACATCAAGCTAAACGGCTCCGTGGAATCGATAGACTATTAAATAAAACAAAGATAAATTTCAGAAAATTTACATCATTCATGGGTGGACGGAAATACCGACGACAGAACCAAACAGATGGCTGAGCCGATTTTTCATTTCGTTAATCGTACTTGCTACAAAGAAGTGTTTATGCCAAGCAGAGAAAGGGCTATAACCCTGACTCTGCCTGCAAGCACTTATTCTAACAGCAACAATTTGGAGGTGCTGGTAAGTCAATCGATAGGGGGTTGAAAATAGAAATGAGTCCATCAAAATTGACAGATGTCAGGTATATCACTATTCTTCTGATCTGCATCTTTGAAAGCCTATTCCGCAGTCTCTTACTTGGTTTGAGCAAAGTTATGGTTTTTGATGAATTAATATAGAAAAACTGATCCTAAAGAAAATCTTTTATTTCAAGTTTTTCAGAGTTAAAACTTAAGTTTCTTTAACTAAAGAAATGCATCTTATTTGTAAATAAATGTATCGTCGCTATCTATCCGTGAATTGCTGCTATCAAAGCAATCCTGCGGTTAACTTATGGGCCAATCTTGAGATGCTACCAGTCCTTAAACGAGGAGCTGAGTATGGTGGGTGATGGTATGCTTGAGGAACGGTTTTTCCTGCGGCCTACGGCGGACCAGGAATTAGTCACTCCCATCCTGGTTGTGGGTGGATCTACGGCTGCCTATTCAGCAACATTGGGGGCTTTACATGCTGGGGCACAGGTCTGCTTAGTTCAACCGCAGCTCGTATTAGGCGGACAATTTACTGCTCAGGGTTTACCCGCTTCCGATGATGGCAAGTTACTAACACCCTATGGGCTAATTCCACCTGAGCAGCGAGATCCAAATCAATTACGAGATAGTGAGCGTTTTGCGGTGTCGCGATCGCAACGACAATTCCGGCAGTGCCAACGGCAACATCAACCTGTTAATAACCAAGTCATTCAGAATCCAGGCGGGAGCTGGGTCAGCCACCTATCCGTCACGCCAACCGTGGCCTCAGATTGCCTTAATTCGGCCGTTCAGCCCTATCTGGAGCAGGGCTTGTTAACGCTTATCCCTGGGTCAATTCCTATACAGTTACTGATGGAAGACGAGCCTCGCCGCATCACAGGCATCCGATTTATGGATCAACAAACTCAACATCGATTTATGGCGAGAGCAAAGATCACAATTGAGGCGACAGATCTTGGAGACCTGCTGGAGCTAGGGAATATTCCCTCGCGGGTGGGTCAAGAATCTCGCTCCCAAACCCAGGAAGCCGTATTGCCCGAAGATCCTCGCCCTGAGTGCCAGCAGGCCATCACTTTTTGTGCTGTAGTCGAGCGTAGTTCCCAAGTGGAGTTACCCCTGCCACCGCCGCCAGGATATGATCAGGCTGCATGGCTGCAATCCCGCGATTTCACCGATGAGTTTTGGATTTACCAGCAGGATCAGTGGCAAAGGCATAGCTTCTACGATCCAGACGGTATGTTTCGGTATCGTCGGGTGTATCGTAGTCAAGATAGTGATGCCGTTCAGCCAGGAGATATCACCGTTCTCAACTGGGCAACGAGTCCGCTCGGTGTCGAGGGAGGACCACCGGATCCAGGAGCACCGTTAGGATGTGGTAACGACTACCCCTTTGGTTGTTTGCTAGGGGTAGGTCCAGAAGAACGAAAAAAACAGGTGAAACGGGCCCGCGATCGCACCCAAGCCTATATCCACTATCTACAAACCCAGAGCCATCCTGAACTCAAACCCAGAGGGGATTTAACCTGGACAGCAGATGGGATTGCCCTAGAGCTATACATCCGAGAAGCACGCCGAGGCATTGCTCTCACTACGATTCGCCATGAAGATGTGGCCGCCAAGTTTTTCCCAAAACAAGCTCGTGCTCGTACCTTTACTGACAGCGTGGGGATCGGTCAATATCACTACTTAGATGTCCACCCCAACCAGGCGTCAGGCCATGTGGAGTTAGGGGATGGTCATGAGGCCTTGCCCTTTACCCTGCCGCTCTCAGCGTTAATTCCGATAGACACTGAAGGGTTAATTCTATCGGCTAAAAGTATTGGCACCACTCACATTACCAATGCCGCTTATCGTATGCACCCTATGGAATGGGCCATTGGGGAAGCGGGAGGGCATTTAGCGGCCTTTGCGCTTAAGCAAGGAATGACCGTGCGAGAAGTCGCGCAGCAGCCAGCGCTAGGGGCACAATTTCAAAGGCACCTGACGCAGCAGGGGATTCCCATTGTTTGGTTTAACGATGTGGGGCATGATGATCCAGACTTCGCAGCGATTCAAGTGTTAACAGTGACTGGCATCCTGCCGATTGAGAACCAACAGACCTTGAACTTTATGCCCGAACAGCCCATCAGCCAGGGCAGATTCGTGATGGCTTTAGCGAAAACATGGGGTTGGCCTCTTGAAGCTGCAGCCCGCTCACGCCTGGATCTGCCTCCTGCCCATCTAGCCGCTACTGCAGTAGCCACCTTGCGTAAGCAGGGAGTTAGTTTGGACTTGCTTCAATTTGAGCCTGAACAACCTATGACCTGCAGCCAAGGGGCGCAGATATTCGAGCAGCTATCCCTAGAGGGGGTATGGGTAGACTTTGCTACCTTATCCTCATCCTCTGAGACTCAAACCATAACCCATCGCATCGCTGCCCGTATCCTGTGGCAACTTTGGATTTCTATTGCCCATTCTTAAGCCTTGAAATGACTCAGCAGGAAGATGCGCTCTGACTGACGTACTCGATTTGCTGGGAACAACATTGAAGCAAAAACAGTGCAGGGGGCGGTTTTTGCTAGAGGTCTGTCTGTGGGAAGTCCAAACTTGAGTTGTTTACCACCTGAGAAGTAAGTTAAATTTAGTTAAGATTGATACCTGACTGACCTCATAGTTGGATTTTGAACAAGGTTCAAATTTGAGGATACTCTCTAGCAGTTTGCGAAAGTCGGCTGAGATCGTTCTCGCATCGCCTCAGACATGCCAACCTACTCGCAAGGCTGTGCGTTGCTTTTACCGAAAGGGTCCATAAACAATGAAATCTTCTTGGAAAATACTTCTTCTGTGGCTTTTGCCATCTTTAATGATTGTGTTCTTTCTCTGGCAAGGTGTCTTTGCCCCAGCAGCAACCACTCCTCCTGAGATGAACAATGCTGCAAACTCACGGATGACCTATGGTCGGTTTCTAGACTATTTAGAAGCGGGTCGGATCCAGAAGGTCGATCTATTTGATGGCGGTCAAACCGCCATCATTGAGACAACAGATATGGAAATAGGCGGTCCTGTGCAGCGAGTCCGCGTGGCCCTGCCTGGGTCAGCCCCTCAGCTAATTGCCAAGCTCAGAGAAGATAAAGTTGACTTTGATATCCACCCAGAACGTAATACAGGCGCTGTTTGGGGCTTGCTCGGCAACTTAATTTTCCCCATCTTTTTGATTGTGGGTCTGTTTTTTATCTTCCGGCGCTCCAGCAATGTCCCCGGTGGTCCAGGTCAAGCAATGAACTTTGGTAAGTCACGGGCACGATTTCAGATGGAAGCTCAGACCGGTGTCATGTTTGACGATGTTGCCGGAGTTGAAGAAGCCAAAGAAGAACTCCAAGAAGTGGTTACCTTCCTGAAAAAGCCAGAACGCTTTACTGCCGTTGGTGCTCGCATCCCTAAAGGGGTTCTACTGGTTGGTCCTCCTGGAACCGGAAAAACCTTGCTAGCAAAAGCGATTGCGGGTGAAGCAGGCGTGCCCTTCTTCAGTATCTCTGGTTCGGAATTTGTAGAAATGTTTGTCGGGGTGGGTGCCTCTCGGGTCCGCGACCTGTTCAAAAAAGCCAAGGAAAATGCGCCTTGCATTATCTTTATTGATGAAATTGACGCTGTTGGTCGTCAGCGGGGGGCGGGTATCGGCGGCGGTAATGATGAGCGAGAGCAAACCCTCAACCAACTCTTAACCGAGATGGATGGTTTTGAAGGCAATACCGGCATTATTATTCTTGCGGCCACTAACCGCCCTGATGTCTTAGATAACGCGCTGCTTCGTCCCGGTCGCTTTGACCGTCAGGTCACGGTGGATGCCCCTGATATTAAGGGTCGCTTAGAGATTCTGTCCGTCCATGCTCGCGACAAGAAGCTAGCTGAAGAAGTCTCCTTGAAGACGATTGCTCGTCGCACCCCTGGTTTTACCGGAGCTGACTTGGCTAACCTGCTGAATGAAGCCGCTATTCTCACGGCTCGTCGCCGCAAAGAAGCGATTACTCTCTCTGAAATTGATGATGCGGTAGACCGAGTGGTGGCTGGGATGGAAGGCACTCCCTTAGTTGATAGCAAGAGCAAACGCCTAATTGCTTATCACGAAATCGGTCATGCCATTGTCGGCACCCTGATGAAAGAGCATGATCCGGTCCAGAAAGTCACCCTCATTCCTCGGGGGCAAGCTCAAGGTCTGACCTGGTTTACGCCCTCGGATGAACAAGAATTGGTGTCGCGATCGCAACTCAAAGCCCGGATGGCGGGAGCAATGGGCGGACGAGCTGCCGAGCAAGTTGTGTTTGGCGATGCAGAAGTAACCACTGGCGCCGGAGGTGACCTCCAGCAGGTCACAGGTATGGCTCGCCAAATGGTGACTCGATTCGGCATGTCCGACTTAGGTCCCTTGTCCTTAGAAGGGCAACAAGGCGATGTCTTCCTAGGTCGAGATCTGGTCTCTCGTTCAGAGTATTCCGATGAAATCGCGGCTCGCATTGATGCTCAAGTTCGTGAACTCATCCAGCATGCCTATGAAGAAGCCATTCATATCGTCCGTAAACACCGAGCTGCTATGGATCGATTGGTTGACCTCTTAGTTGAAAAGGAAACCATTGATGGCGAAGAGTTTCGTCAAATTTTGGCGGAGTACACAACAGTACCTGAGAAAGAGCGCTATGTTCCCCAGCTATAGGGTTAGGAAGTTAGCCAATTGTTGAAAAGAGGGTGAGTTAAGCTCACCCTCTTTTTGCGTAAATATATTCTTTTACGAGGATCTCTTGACGAGGATGGTCCGCCAAGCTTTACGATGAGTTAGTTTATGCCTTTCATCGTTCGCTACACGCTATGAAGCCCTACCTTGCCGCTGCAGTTCAAATGACTAGCTTGCCAGATTTACACAAAAATTTGGCCCAAGCAACAGACTTAATTGAGCTAGCAGTACGCCGTGGAGCCGAGTTAGTGAGCTTGCCAGAGAATTTCTCTTTTTTAGGAGATGAATCAGCCAAAATTGAACAAGCTGAGACGATTGGACTTGAGTCCGAAAAGTTCTTAAAAACCATGGCTCAGCGGTTCCAAATTACAATTTTAGGCGGTGGTTATCCCGTTCCGGCTGGGTCTGGAAAGGTTTACAACACAGCCCTCTTGGTCGCTCCCAACGGTCAAGAACTGGCTTGTTATCGTAAAGTCCATCTCTTTGATGTGGAACTCCCAGACGGCAACATTTATCATGAATCGGGGATTGTGCTGGCGGGATCAGAGATTCCTCCGATCCTCAAGTCACCGGACTACGGGAATCTAGGTATTTCTGTGTGTTACGATGTTCGATTCCCAGAGTTCTATCGTGCCTTGTCTAAAGCGGGGGCAGATGTGCTGTTTGTTCCCGCCGCTTTTACTGCGTTTACAGGGAAAGACCATTGGCAGGTCTTATTACAAGCTCGCGCCATTGAAAATACCGCTTACGTGATTGCCCCTGCTCAAACGGGCTACCATAACTCTCGCCGTCAATCTCACGGCCATGCCCTGATTGTGGATCCATGGGGAGTGGTCTTGGCAGATGCCAGTATCGAGCCAGGAGTTGCAGTAGCAGCTATTGAGCCCTCTCGTCTGGATCAAGTTAGACAGCAAATGCCCTGTTTAAACCATCGTGTGTTTGGATAGATTTTTTGACTGAACGACTCTGACTGCATGAACTGCAAGATATTGAGCAATCTGCTACGGTTTGGGCAGTGTGGGTGGGTCACTCACGCTGACGCTCAATTTGTAAGTTCTCCCTATCCCTCGAATTTATGGCTGATGTATTGATTCCTGCGGTAACAATGGTGGCGAGGATGCCTTCTCTCATGGATTGTGCACCTATCCTCCCCGTTCCCGTTGCAGAGATAAGTGGAGAGGCGAGTGTTGGGGCCGAAGAAGCGCCGCTGATTTTAGCCGGAGTATTACTCAGCCTGATAGTGATTTATTTGGCAAGCAAGGTGGGGGGAGAATTTTGTGCCCGTATCAATCTTCCCCCTGTCCTGGGGGAGCTAGTGGGAGGTGTTGCCGTTGGGGTCTCAGCACTGCATTTGTTGATATTCCCAGAAGCGGGTGCGGTAGAAACCACACCATCATTACTAGTCAGCTTTTTAGGGGCCACCACTGGGGCTGGTCTTGAGACTGCGATCGCAGTCTCGCAAACCTACAGCGAAGTGATCTCCATACTTGCCGAATTAGGTGTTGTCATCTTACTGTTTGAGATTGGTTTAGAGTCAGACCTGCAAGAATTGATTCGAGTGGGTCCTCAAGCAGTGATTGTGGCCATAGTGGGAGTGGTTGCGCCATTCCTTTCCGGGACTTTGGGACTCATTTATCTATTTCACATGACGGCCATCCCAGCCATTTTCGCTGGGGCTGCGCTCACGGCAACCAGTATTGGCATTACCGCCAAAGTACTGGCCGAATTACAGCAGCTCAGCTCGGAAGAAGGGCAGATCATTATTGGTGCAGCGGTGCTGGACGATGTGCTGGGCATTATTGTTTTGGCAGTGGTTGCTAGCTTGGCCAAAACTGGCGAAGTGGAGATCTCCAACATTGTCTACCTGGTGCTTAGCTCCGTTATCTTTCTAGTGGGGTCGATTGTCTTAGGCCGTTTTTTCAGTCCCTACTTTGTTGCTCTAGTCGACAAACTGCAAACGCGAGGAGATCTACTGCTATCTTCCTTGATCTTTGTATTTTTTCTGTCCTACATCGCTACGGCAATCCATTTAGAAGCCATTTTGGGGGCATTTACCGCAGGGCTGGTTTTAGCGGAAACCGACAAACATAAAGGGCTAGAAGAACAGGTCATTCCCTTAGCAGATACGTTTGTCCCTATCTTTTTTGTATGTGTAGGCGCTAAAACAGATGTCAGTGTTCTCAATCCACTGGTACCAGAGAATCGTGAAGGATTAGTCATTGCCGCATTTTTGATTATTGTTGCTATTATTGGCAAAGTGATCACGGGATTCACGATTTTGGGGCAACCTGAGATTAACCGTCTAGCCATTGGCGTAGGGATGATTCCGAGGGGTGAAGTTGGACTGGTATTTGCCGGTGTTGGTTCAGCCAGTGGTGCCTTATCGCGCCCACTGGAGGCCGCCATCATTGTCATGGTGATTTTGACAACGTTTCTAGCACCACCTATGCTGCGCGTTGTGTTTCAGTCATCCGATTCGGGTGAGCCAGCCCTAAATGCAGAGGTTGCATCTGCAACGGTTGAAGACGTTGATACTTAAATCAATATCATGATCGACAGAACACTGTTAAACCAATCGCCTTAGCAACCTACTGCTCTCCTGAGTACAGATCATACTGAATCAAAGCATGATCGAGACAAGCACTCTGTAATCACTACCTGATATGGCATCTAATGCCGCTATTGGGGAACAGATGTCAGTCATCACAGAAACTTTGGTGCTCAATTGGGCGTCCCAGAGCTTGCAGACTGGCATACCCTCTTTTGCGGACTAGACGAAGGTCAAGTGCTCCTACGTTGAGACAGCTTGAAAGCATTAGGGGGTCGATTTATCCATGGAGACATTGCATGCGCCACCATTTACCGACCATTGATAGACAAAGGAGGATAACTCACTCTCTACGCTGGTTACTTCCCAGTCTATGTGGAATGTTCCTAAGCTGTTTGCCAGCAGAAGCGGCCCAACTAAAATTTTGGCGGTTTGATCAGGCGCAAAATCGCTTGGAATTCACAACAGATGAAGAGATTCGGCCCCGAGTCCAATTGATTCCTAACCCCACTCGCTTAGTCGTAGACCTACCCGGAATTGTATTAGGTCAGCGCACTTTGAAACGAACTCTGGGGAGCCAATTCCGTTCAGTTCGCCTCGGGCAAGTTGATGCTCAAACGGCTCGCATTGTGGTGGAATTGGATCCGGCCTATACGCTCGACCCGCAACAGGTCAAAGTTGAGGGTTCCTCCCCAACCAACTGGTCGATCGATTTGCCCACTCCCAAGCGATGGCAAACGGCGACAGAGAGTTCTCCCCAACCCCTTGCTCCTGCGCCTGTCTCTTCTCCGCCGCAAGACGTTGCAAGTCAGTCCCCGGTGACTACTAAGCTTGCTGCTCCACCCCTGCAAATTGCCCAAAGCTCTTCAGGGATCAGTGATATTTTAGTGACGGTTGATGGCCTTTTTCTGCCCACAAAGAATAGTAAACCCAAGGTCGAAGTCAAACGCAGTCGCAATAAAAAAGAGGTCAAATTTAAGATCTCTGGCACGACTATTGCCCCTCAACTGGCTAAAACCTTTACCCCTGGCTATCACGGCATCAAAAGTATGACCTTAAAGTCTGTGTCTGACTCAGAAGCAGAATTGCTATTGACAGTGGATCGAGATAGCCCAGATTGGCTGGCGAGTGTCAGTCGATTCAGCGGGATTGTACTTTTGCCAAAGGGCGGTCCATCTGCTGATCGATCAGCCCGTCGCCCTGGTGCAACGGTCAGTTTAGTATCACCCAATCGCCCCTCTGCTCCAACAGCCTCAACCAGCCGAATTAATACGATTCGCCGCATCGATTTGGGAGGGCGGCAGCTCCTGATTCAAGCCGATCAACCGATTTCATACAGTACCCGTTGGTCTGGCAGAGCTTATCAAATTACAATTAATTCTGCAAAACTAGCAGATGATTTAAGAAAGCCACGATTAGGCTCTGGCAGCCCCTTATCTGATATTACCGTCTCGGAGTCGGATCGAAATACGGTTACTATTTTGGCCAAACCCAGCACGAATGTCAGAGTGGTTGGTGTTCAAAGGCGATCCAATCAGTCTATCGCACTCAATCTACTCCGTCCGGGCCAGCGCCCTACTGCCCGAATTCCGAGTAATCCCTTTCCTGCACCCACTACTTCACCTCCACCAATTACAGGGCAAGCCGTTCGTGGTCGTAAGGTGATTGTGATTGACCCTGGGCATGGCGGCCCAGATCCTGGAGCAATTGGGATTGGCGGCTTGCGAGAAACCGACGTTGTCCTGGATATTAGCTTAGAAGTCTCTCGGATTTTACAGCGCCAGGGAGTAGTGGTTTATCTCACCAGAACTCGAGAAGTGGACGTTGATCTGCCACCCCGCGTGAGGTTGGCTGAGCGAGTGAACGCCACGGCATTTGTCAGTATCCATGCCAATGCCATTAGTATGAGTCGTCCAGATGTCAATGGTTTAGAGACTTATCATGCTCCTGGTGCCCGTTTGGGGGCGCGCTTGGCTCGCACGGTCCATAACACCATTCTTCGTCGTTTAAGGATGCCCGATCGCAGAGTCAAAGCTGCTCGATTCTATGTAATTCGCAGGACTTCTATGCCAGCAATTTTGGTAGAAACTGGGTTTCTCACAGGGGCACAAGATATTGTTAGGCTGAGGAATCCTGCTTGGCGTAAACAAATGGCCCAAGCCATTGCTCAAGGGATTCTCAATTATTTAAATGGTCGCTACAACTAAGCACGAGACTTCAGTAAGGTTTGTGCCGTCGTAATATTTTGACGTACCGCCTGCGCTGATGTCTGTAAGGCTTGATAATCTTCTGCGGATAGATCGAGTTCCAATACCTTCGTTACCCCTTGACGGCTCAAGCAGGTGGGAACACCCAAGAAAATATCCGAGAGACCATATTGCCCATTCAAGTAAGCTGCTGCAGGTAAGATCCGGGAGCGATTAAATAGAATGGATTCCACCATTAAGGACGCTGAGGAGGCAGGAGCAAAATAGGCGCTACCCGCCTGCATGAGACTGACAATTTCTGCACCCCCATTTCGAGTTCGTTCTACTAACTGCTGAATCGTCGCTTCATCCATCAGTTCAGTGATGGGAATACCGCTGACGGTGGAGTAACGGGGCAGGGGAACCATTAAATCCCCATGTCCTCCCAGAACCATGGCATGAACGTTGGCAATCGAGACTTTCAGTTCTAAAGCAATAAAGGTTTCAAACCGGGCAGCATCTAACACCCCTGCCATGCCTACGACTTGTTCTGGGGGTAAACCACTGGCTTGCCAAGCTAGGTAGGCCATCACGTCTAACGGATTGGTAACCACCATCAAGATGGCATTGGGAGACTGAGCAATCGCTTGACGGGTGACATCCGTAATAATCTGGGCATTCACCTTCAGCAGATCCTCCCGACTCATTCCCGGTTTGCGGGGAAATCCAGCTGTAATCACAATTACATCCGAGTTTCGGGTGTCGGCATAGTTTGCTGTACCCATAATGGTGCGATCGTGACGCTCTACCCCGCGTGCCTCCATTAAGTCGAGGGCTAAGCCTTGGGGACGCCCAGCCTGAATGTCAAGCAGGACCACATCGGCGATATTTTTTTCGACAATGCGCTGCCCCAAAGTACTACCAACATTGCCCGCTCCGACGATGGTGACGCGGGGAGCTTGAGTTCCAGGTAAACAAGTGAGGTCCATACCTCTATTGTGGTGGGATGAGATGCGATCGCACTCATCCGTAACCATTCGTTGAGATTATTTGGCAGCCTCTAGCTGATCGACCCGGAGCCAAACCGTTGGGGCGGGCACTCGAAACTGAATCTGAGCATAGTCACCCTTAATCTCTAGTACTTCTCCAGTTCCCTCAAAGACGTAGGGAGGTAGGCGAGGATCGCTAGCCTTGGCCTCTAAACTGTTGTCAAATTTTTCGGGAACGATGCGGACTAGACTTCCTTTCTTTACAGCCATAATTGCAGGTAACTTTACCAAAGTGAGAGCCATCGTCATTGTAGTAGTTTTCCATACCTCCAACCTAAATTCCCTGATTCGCACAGCCGATAGGCTGTTCAACAAGGCTGAAGCTTGAGCTGTTATCGCTGTACCCCTACAGCTCGTGAGAAATCATTACACTTAGAATTCGTAGCGGTTGTATTCACCCTATACCGGAGAATCACGCTGTATTGAGAATACTGCCGAAGCCTTGAAGGAGAACAATAGATATGGAAGAACTACTAGCTCCAATTGCGGGCTTTTTTCAAAGTTTAGGATTACCCGAACCTATGATGCATTGGGGACACCCCCTTATGATGGGGATTGTTGTGTTTGTCATGGGTTCCTATGCTGGCGTCAAAGGCTGGCAAGGTCGCCTAGCCACAGATGTAGAAGTTAAAACTAAAAGCCGCTCTGCCCATGCTCAAGTGGTACCCTGGATGTTTTTGTTTATCGTCTTGGGATATACCGGAGGCGTGCTGTCTTTGGTCATGCAGGAACAACCTGTTTTCGAGAGCCCCCATTTCTGGTCTGGTACCGCTGTGATTGGTTTATTGGCAACCAATGCCGTTTTGTCCATCAGCAATTTTTGGGGAGCAAATAGTTTTCGCTCTGCCCATGCTTATATCGGTAGCTCTGCTTTAGTTCTACTGGTGATCCATACCCTACTGGGCTTGAAACTAGGCTTATCTTTCTAACCCGATGGGGAATTGCGATCGTTAACCTCAATTAAGCTCACTCCACACTTCCTTCCAAGAGGGACAGAAACTACGTCAACCTTGAGATACTAGCTATCGTTCAGTCTGACGGAAATGATGGGATAGACTGCCCCTCTTGGGAGGGGGCCCGAAGGTTAGGGCGGGTTTATAGCAAGTAGAGGGATGGCATCAAGCACCCAAGTGACGCAACTTGTCTGACTAGAACCTCAGAGTAGTCACAGGTTTGAAGCTACAATCAATCACTTATTGCTGTCTAGAGACTGTAGCTATATGACTCCGCAATACTGTATTAATTAGACTTTGATATTGTTCCCCTTGAGATTCAAGCCACTGCTGTACATCAGGATCCAGACGCACTAGTTTTTTTGCTTTGTCTGCCGGGATACACAGTACAGCTTGCTCAAAAAAATCATCTGTTATCTGATAAGAAAATCTTAGCTGGGATTAGGAAGAGCTAGCGTTATAGAGATTTCAGAAGTGGTAGCAATCACTTGATTACTAGAATCATATCCTCTAGCAATAATTCTTCTTACCCCTTCACCATCTCTAAAATGATAGGAAAAGAACCATACATTATGCTTAACTGATGTTTCTCCAAGCAGTAATTCTGGTTTTGCTGGAACTGGATCTTTTTTCTCATAGATGTAAGCACCAGTTGCAAAGAGCTTAATTTTGACAATATTGTCTTTAGCTGTGCCGCAGAATCTTACTGGCTGTTGTAAGATTCCGAGGTAAAAAGTCGGATTTCCTTCTAGTGTGGGAGAAATAATGTCTATTGGTCTTTGAGAAAGAGATGGATCAACTGTGCCTGGCTGATAGCCTGGAATTTTATTGTAATTAACAGGAGGGATTGGGCATAATTCTTTAGCCGCTATAGTGGGAGATGCTTGAGATAAAGCAGTGGATTTATGTACCTTTTCCTGTCTTGTATTCTGATTGGAGCAACCACTGAAAATAGCTGTCGCTAAAGATATAGTCCACAGTTGTCTTGAGAAATTTTGCATGTTTTTAATAAACAAGATTCTGACCAAGTATAAATGCTTAAAAGATCGACTCTTGTTTATTTTGCTCTGAAGGTGCGAAGTGCTGTGGATTGCTAACTACGTTTATACGACTGCAGCCTGACGCATAACACTCTATACAAGTTATTAGTCAATTGTCGGATAAGGTTCTCCACAAGGGGATTATAGGCCAAGAGTTGGATAATATCCCTAAACGGGCTAGAAACGCGACATATTGTTGGATAATACCCCTAGACTCGACTCTGCTGCGGCAAGTTCATGCACAACTGCAATACCGCATTGAAGAGAGAATTAGTCTCCACACTTCTTGGATCAGGCCCGTCAATCAGTGAAACTTAGGCATGTCAGGCTCAAAATGGAGAAGTCATATATCTACTGTATTCGCACATATATCCTTTCTCATCAAAAGTTTCATCTCAGAGAAAGAGGTATTCCCGAAATTCATGCCTATTCTGCCTATTTTTAGGGAGCTTTGGGCACTTGCGGCCTAAAATTTGTGGAGGAGTTAGTGCAAACTAAACCAACAGCCATCTGTGGTGAGATTATGAAATGGATTCTGAAGAATACGTCTGAATAAAACTGCTAGGCTTCCTTTTTTGTAGGATATTGGGAATTATAGAAGACCCATCCCATCCTTCGGGGACCCCTCCCAAGAGGGGATGAGAGCATCAAAATGACTCAGGATTGTAACAATGATTCTCACGCCCTATTTAGTAAAAGCCTCCAAAATCCAAGAGTTGCCGGAACAACGTTTTCAACATCCCCTCAATGCCAATGCAGTTCGACGTACCAAGTCCATTGGGGATTGGGTGGGACTCGAACGACTTGGTGTGCATCTGGTCAGAGTAGAGCCGGGTCGAGACACCACACAGTTTCACTACCATCATCAAGAAGAAGAATTTATCTATATCCTCTCTGGACAAGGGATTGCCACCATCGGTGAAGCTGAATACAAGGTCGGTCCAGGCGACTTTATGGGATTTACGGCACCTTCTCAGCCCCATAGTTTGTCTAATCTCTTGGACCAAGACTTGGTCTATTTGATGGGGGGAGAACGACGGTCTGTAGATATCTGTGATTATCCAAGGCTAAAACAACGCTTAGTTCGCACGGGTGAGGACCGCCAACTCTATCACTGGCATGATCTTCAGCAATTTGAGATCTAAATGCAGGCGCTGAATGGTGCAATTCTCTGCATTGCCTGGATTGTAGGGTTACTCTCCACCGCCCATCCTAGTGGCTGGATGGGGCTCATTGTATTAGGGCTGGGGCTGATGGGAATGCGAGTCCTCAGTTTAAGGCAGCCCTGGCCTGTTCTATATCTCTGGCGACGAGGACCCAAGGTGGTCTTTTGGTTATGCACTTTGGGACTAGCCTTATTTGCCAGCCTGTATTTCGCAATGCGAACGCCAACGCCAGGGCCACGAGATATCAGTCGAGTGGTCGCTGAAGTCTCCCGCTCTCCAGTGATCGTCACAGGCACCGTGAAAACAATGCCTCGTCTGACGCGGAGCCAAAATATTCAGTTTCAGCTTCAGGCCCTCAGCCTGCGGGCAAAGCCAACTCAAAAATCTGTTCGAGGACTGCTCTACGTTACCTTGCCACCAAAGCAGAGGCAAACTTTGCATCCAGGTCAACGGGTGGAAATTTCTGGCTATCTCTACAAGCCCCGCCGCTCGTCTACGCCTCAAGGCTTTGATTTTGAAGATTACTTGACCCGCTCCGGCATCTTTGCGGGTTTACGGGGTAAAACCGTTACGGTCACACAATCTGGAGGGTCATGGGGTGGATGGGCTGTGCGGCAGCGAATTGTGCGATCGCATGCTCGATTCCTGGGACCAGACAAAGGCGCGTTAGTCAGTGCCATGGTCTTGGGCCATCGTCGGGTCGATCTACCATTCGATCTACGCAATCACTTTGTCAAAGTAGGTTTAGCCCATGCATTAGCAGCTTCAGGATTTCATGTTTCTATCATTCTCTCAGGACTGCTGAAGGTTACGGGCCGCCTGTCGCCTCGAACTCAGTTGCTAACTGGGCTAATCGGATTAATCGTTTTTGCCCTCTTGAGTGGATTTGAACCCTCGGTGTCCCGAGCGGTACTGATGGGAATGGCAAGTCTAGCAGCAGTCGCAACGAACCGGAAGTTGAATCCGGTTGGTGTATTGTTGGTGGTGGCTGTGGTGTTGTTAGTCATCCAACCCCAGTGGATCTGGGATTTGGGGTTTCAGCTTAGCTTTTTAGCCACCTTGGGACTGATCGTAACGGTGCCGTCCTTAACCCAGCGACTGGATTGGTTACCGCCTGCGATCGCATCTCTATTCGCAGTGCCCATCGCCGCTATGTTGTGGACCTTGCCTTTACAGCTTTATCAGTTTGGGATTACCCCGATCTATAGTTTGCTGGCCAATGTCTGCACAACCCCGCTGCTGATTCTACTGACGGCAGGCGGATTTTGCAGTGGTATCGTGGCGGTGGTGTGGCCTTGGGCAGGGAGCCTGCTGGCTTGGCTGCTGGTGATACCCATCCAGGGATTGGTTTGGCTGGTGACTCAGATCAGCCAGTTGCCAGGAGCCTCCTTAACCTTGGGAACCATCTCAATTTGGCAATTGGTACTGCTCTATGGGCTGCTGGTGTCGGCATGGCTCTTACCGATTTGGAAGCAGCGTTTATCGCTATTGATGACGCTAGCCTTAGGCATCATCATTTTGCCGATTTGGCATCACCAAATCCATCGCTTTCAAATCACAATTTTTGATCGGGCGACACCACCCATGATGGTGATCCAGCAGCCTGGCGGGACTTTGGTGCTGAATAGTGGCGATCGCAACACTGCATCGCAAACCCTTGTTCCTTTTTTGCAACGCCAGGGCATTGATCAAGTGGACCTCGCCTTAGCCACAGACTTACGACCTCGCTGGCGAGAAGGATGGCCCGTGCTACTTGAGCAGGTCCCCTTAAAGAAGCTGATTCCAATCTCTTTAACCGACAACACAGCATGGCAAGAGTGGATTCTCAAATCCCAGGTCAAACCGGAGCAACTGCGTCTACTCCAAGTGGATGAACAGCTCATCCAAACCCAAACCCAAATCAACGTATTGCGTCACCAACCCACTCTGCTGCAGTTCACCGTCAATCAGCAAAATTGGCTGATGGTCGCGGGTCGGTATCAGAGTTTATTGACTTGGCTACAAACGACCCAAGTACCTTCTCCCCAAGTGTTATGGTGGTCTACGAAAGCAGACGTAGAGGCGATCGCACAGCTACAGCCCCAAGTTCTCATCCTTACACCTCGCAATATCGATGCCCAAAGTCTGAGCCAGTTAGAACGGCGAATTCCTCAGGTCTGGTGGACGCCCAGAGATGGTGCCGTGCAGTGGACCCGCGGTCACGGGTTTGAATCCACCTTCCCCCTGAGTGAAAATCCGACGTCTCCCCTGTAGAATAGGCGGTAGACGAAACCAACAAACCCAACCTGGAGAGGTGGCAGAGTGGTTGAATGCGGCAGACTCGAAATCTGTTTTAGGGTCAAACCTAACGGGGGTTCGAATCCCCCCCTCTCCGTTCCGTACTCTTTGTCAGACTTTCAGCACCAACAAGCTTGTATTAGATCTATTTGGCCTCCATCCAGTTGGCCCCAGTACGGACCTCAGCGACGAGAGGGATACTGAGAGGTAGAGCCATTTCCATCGTGGTTTTGACTTGCGATCGCACATCTTCCACTTCTTGAGGCGGTACCTCTAACACCAGTTCATCATGCACTTGCATCAGCAGTCGACTCTCATAAGGTTCTAGGGCTGCCTGGAGCTGGACCATCGCAATTTTAATCAGATCGGCACTAGAGCCTTGAATAGGGGCATTAGCAGCTGCCCGCAACAAGCCGCGATCATAACTACTCATTTTGACTTCACTCAGATCGACTTCTGCGAGCGTCTCTAGATCTTGACCGCGATATTTCTTGAGACCCCGACTGTCAAACTCAAAGTAGCGACGGCGTCCGAGGATGGTTTCTACATAGCCTTGGCTGACGGCTTCCCGCTCCATCCGCTGCAAATAGGCAAACACTTCTGGATAGCGATCGTAAAACCGCTGAATAAAATCTTTGGCCTCGCTATATTTCACCCCTGCCTCACGAGCAAACCGATGGGGTCCCATACCGTAGATGACACCAAAGTTGATAATCTTCGCCAGCCGCCGCTCCTCTGCCGCAATATCATCTTTTTCTAAGAGCAACTTCGCTGTCAACGTATGTACATCCTGACCATTTCGGTAGGCGTCTAACAAACGGGGCTCTTGGCTCAGGTGGGCTAAGATGCGTAGCTCAATTTGGGAATAATCCGCTGCCATTAATACCCAGCTTGACTCAGGAATAAAAGCAGCTCGGATTTGTCGGCTAAATTCTGTTCTGATGGGAATATTCTGCAAGTTAGGGTTGGAGGAAGATAGCCGCCCCGTCGCTGTCACTGCCTGATTAAAGTCTGTATGGATGCGGTGGGTATCTGCTCTTACCAAAGTAGGCAAAGCGTCCACATACGTGGATTTGAGTTTGGCTAAGGTTCGATATTCCAACAGCACATCAATAATCGGATGATCACCTTGTAATTTTTCCAAGGTGGCGGCATCCGTGGAGTAGCCCAGCTTCGTCTTGCGGGACTTTTTAACATCCAGCTCTAAGCGGCCAAACAAGATTTCGCTTAATTGCTTCGGTGATCCTAGATTGAAGATTTCTCCTGCCAGTTCGTAAGCCCCTGCTTCCAATCGCTCTAGATCGGCATCCAATTGCGTAGACAGGGTTTGCAAATAGTCTTGGTCAATCTGTACGCCCGTGGTTTCCATCGCGGCCAGCACCCCTTCTAGGGGCAGTTCGACTTCTAGCAACAATTCATGTAACGGCGGAATATTTGCCAATTCAGCCTTAAGCAGATCATGCAGCTGAAATGTTGTGAAGACATCCAAGCCACAATATTCGGCCACCTGGACAATGGGCAAATCGGCGATGGTTTGCCCCTTTTGCACCAAATCCTTATAGCTCTTCGCCGTTATTTGCAGGTAATTTCGAGACAGATCCGTGAGGTTATGGCTGCGCTCTGGGTTGAGGACATAGCTGGCCAACATGGTATCGAACACCACACCCTGAAGCTGAATCCCCTGGAACTGCAGTACTAACCGATCAAATTTGGCATTTTGGAGCACCTTGGGGTAAGCATCACTTTCTAAGATAGGACGTAACCCATTCAATGCCACAGCCAAATTCAAGTTTTGCCCCTCTTGATGGCCTAAAGGAATATAGGCAATGGTTTGTTCATCGCCTTGCCAGCAACAGCCAATACCAACCAGATGGGCATCACGAGGGGAAAGGCTGTCTGTCTCCGTATCCCAGGCCACGGGATGGTTAGGATCCGTGCACTCCTCTAAGAGGGTGACCAGCTCTATCAGTTTGGCAGGAGTATCAATGATCCGAGGGGTAATCTGAGGTGCTGGGGATGTCTGGGCAGCAGCCGTATCTTCGGCACTAAAGAACCAAGTGTCATCAGCATCATCTATTGTTGTAGAAGTGACAGTAGGGGGGGCTGGTGGAGCAATTGCTTCTCCACCAAACTGCTTTTGCAGCTGATTGATTTGGCGAAGAAAGGACTGAAATTCCAGCTTTTCCAGAACGGGAGCTACCTTGTCGGCAGTGAAACCTTTCAGTTCAAAATCTTGCAACTCAACCTTTAAAGGCACATCCAAGACGATGCGAGCCATAAATTGGGAATGATAGGCAGCCTCTTTGCCAGTCACTAGTTTTTTCTGGACGGCTCCTTTGATTTGATCAATGGAGGCATAAATGTTGTCTAGGGTGCCATACTCAGCTAGCAGCTTAACGGCGGTTTTATCACCAATGCCCTTGACACCTGGAATATTGTCAGAAGAGTCCCCACAGAGAGCCTTGTAATCGACAATTTGATCAACGGTGACCCCCATCTTTTCCTGGACTTCGGCAGGGCCAAAGGAGCGTGGAGCTGCGCCGCTGCGAGCAGCAGCACTATAAATGCTGCTCATGTAGAGAATACGGACGCGATCATCGGGTTGAACCAACTGAAACAAATCGCGATCTCCGCTCAGTATCTTCACCTGAAAACCCTGTTGACTGGCCTGATAGGCTAAGGTGCCGAGAACATCATCAGCCTCATAACCGGGTTCGACAACAATGGGCAAATCCATAGCCGCCAATAGCTCTTGCAAATTCTCTAGATCAGGAATGAAATCTTCTGGCGTTTCGACCCGGTTGGCTTTGTAGGTCTGATCGGCTTGATGCCGAAAGGTGGGACCACCCAAGTCAAAGGCAATGGCTAAATAATGGGGTTGTTCAGTCTTCAGTAAATCTAATAAGTTCTTGAGAAACCCATAGCAGACACTAGTGGGTATGCCTGTAGAGGTGCGTAATCCCCCTTCTCTGCCTTTGGCAAAAGCATAGTAAGCCCGAAAGGCCAGGGAATGTCCATCAACCAAAACCAGGGTGGGTTTGGAGGTTACACCAGCAGTGGCCTGGTGTGTAGCAGGTACTTGGGAAGTGGGAGTCATGTCCCTATTGTACGGATTTACAAGGCTTTATCCGCTCCATGTAGGGCCTTTCACTTCATACCTGACCCGGATCTAGTAGTACTCAGGCTGAAAACCTCGACAATTGTAGTTTCGATCTAGTAATTACTAGGACACATCAATCACTAGAGTACCTGCTAGGAAAACAAGAGCACTACAGTAGAATCACCCATTGTGAAGGCTTTTCCCCTCAACCGTTCAGCCACAAAGGGTAGCTACCCTCCTTAATCGCTATCTGACGGATATCCCCAGCCTGAAAACAAATCCTCTGCTAGAGGGCAGTGGTGTGTTGCCAAGTATTTAATGTTGCGTCGATCACAAAGACTAATTGGCAATCTTGACAACTTGCACATTTGAATTTTTCTGACCTTTACCTTCTAGGGTCTGAGAAAAGTCTTGATACAAGACAAAAGCAACTGCACCTGATAAAACGACGGTACTCAAAAGTAGCGTGATCAAACTGAGATGAAAAACTTTCATGGATTAATTCTCCCAAAATATATGCATCCCCCTCCCTTGAGACTCAATATAGCTATCTAGGTTGATCACTCAAATGACTGTTCTCACGCAGCGCCAAGATCTTGATCACGACAAGCGATCGCTAGCAGTAGCGCAGCACAATCCATCAGGCTGTTTCCAAGAAGAGTATGGTGCTGGAGTCATTGCTCGATCCTCAACGAGGTCAGTCATCTTATTTGAGCGGATAGCCAAGCGCGCCCAACCGTGCCAAAGGACAAAATTATCCTAGGACATTAAAGTAAGCTTGTCCTGATCGATACACTAAAGAAGACTAACACCAGTATTGACGCTCTATGACTGAAGTGATTGATTCGATGTCTCAGGTAACTGCTCCCGCTACAACAAGACTTCAGTATGAAGTGGCTATGCCTGATCCTGCTTCCCATCTCTTTGAGATTGCACTTCATTACTCTGTCGGCACTGCAACCCACTTAGATCTAAAACTCCCCGTCTGGACTCCAGGCTCCTACCTAGTTCGGGAATATGCGAAACATCTGCAAGATTTTTCTGCCGTAGATGAGCAGAGGCACCCTTTAAGCTGGCAAAAAATCAGCAAAAATCACTGGCAGGTTCAAACACCAAACACCCATGAGGTGAAGATTCACTATCGCATTTTTGCCCATGAACTGACGGTACGGACGAATCATTTAGATGCGAGCCATGGCTACTTTAATCCAGGGGCAATGTTTTTTTATGTCCCTGGAACAGAAGCGGATGCGATCGCAATCACGATTCATCCTCCTGATCCAAGCTGGCAGGTCACAACCGCTTTAGATCCCTTACCTGGAAAGCCATTAACCTTCCTAGCTGAAAACTTTGATACCCTTGTCGATAGTCCTTTTGAGATCGGCACCCATCCAATTTATGACTTTGAAACCTTGGGTAAACCCCACCAACTAGCCGTTTGGGGAGAAGGGAACTATGACATCAACAAAATCATTGATGATACAAAGAAAATCATCGAAGTTGAAGCCAACCTATTTGACGGCTTACCCTACGATCGCTATTTGTTCCTCTTGCATGTATCGGCCAATGGTTATGGCGGTCTAGAACATCACAATTGTTGCTCGTTACTCTATTCTCGCTTTGGGTTTCGCAAACCGGATTCTTACAACCGTTTCATGGGACTAGTCGCCCATGAGTTTTTTCACCTTTGGAATGTCAAACGCATTCGACCCCAAGCGTTGCATCCCTTTGACTATGATCAGGAGAATTATACGGATGCCCTCTGGTTTTGCGAAGGCGTCACCAGCTTTTATGATCTGGTCATCCCTTATCGAGCTGGCATTTACGACGCCAAGTTTTATCTCAAGCTGTTATCAGAATCCATTACCCGCCTCCAATCTATTCTGGGGCGACACACCCAATCCTTAACGGAGTCCAGTTTTGATACGTGGATTAAACTTTACCGACCGGATGCCAATTCCCGCAATTGTCAGGTCTCTTACTATCTCAAGGGCGAGATAGTGTCCTTACTCCTCGACTTGCGCATCCGCCAACAACATCAGAATCAGCGTTCTTTAGATGATGTGATGCTGCATCTGTGGCAAACCTATGGTCAGAAAGATTTTGGATATACCCGAGATCAGCTAATCGAGGCTATTGAATCCGTTGCAGAGATGGATTTAACGCAGTTTTGGCAGAACTATTTAGACGGAACCGTGGAATTACCCTACGATGAATGCTTGAATCCCTTTGGTTTGCAAGTCGCTACCGATTTTGGTGACCCTCCTCTGCCCTACCATGGTGTAACGGTCCAAAACCAAGCTGGAAAAGCCATAATCAAGTTTGTAGATGTTGCTTCGCCCGCCCAGAAGGCGGGACTAAAACCGGGTGACGAGCTGCTGGCCTTAGATGGTTTCCGCGTTCAGCCTGATCAGTTAGAGCAACGTCTGCAAGACTATCAGAACGGTGATTCAATATCGATGACCGTCTTTCACGACGATCAACTGGCAACCCATCTCCTCACCTTAGAAGCGCCTGTACCCAAGACTTACACTGTCAAGCCAGTCACTGAGCCGACCGATCTACAGAAACACAATTTTAGTCAATGGCTAGGGATTGAGTTAGAGCAACTGGCGTAATTTTACGCTCACCCATTAAGATGTTCAACCCTAAAAAAACTTGGGAATGCTAAGGGCATATGAACGAAAACTTGCGTCTCCTTTGCCCCTTCGTCGCTTGGTGTGGACTTAGGGGTATTTTATGAGCCAAAATTCTTTCACGGCATCTTCACCATTGGTTGTTAACCTTATCTCCAGAGATAAGCAAACCCTTTAAACCTCACTAGCGCGTATGGGTTGTCATCACCATATACGTGCATTCCAACGAACTCGCCCCCAGATGGGGGCATTTTATTTGCTTATTTATACTTACGCGGTGACACTGATCACAACTATCATTCCGTAATGACACTCAGGTAGTGGCTAGGGCCTGAAAGCTAGGATTAAATTGCCTCAGGGGAACTCCTCGGAGTTATCACCCCCCCTGGGGCGCTGGTATGTTTAAACTTAGCTGAGCTGAGCCACAATTTGGTTTTTCAGCAACGTATCTTGGGTTAGCAGATCTTCGACACTGATGCGGAGGGTGCGCTGGTTATCCACCCAAAACTGAACTTTAATGCGATCGCTACCGGGATATCCGAGTGGGGTAAGTTGAGCCACTTTCCTCGACCCATCCCGATCATTCAGGGGTTGAACGAGAGTTTGGACTTCGGACAACTGCCGGGTGATCAAGCGATCACCATCAAAGAAGACTTCGGTGCCGCTGTTGGTATTGCCCAATTCCCCCAGAATCAGCTCAATGCTTGGTTGAGCATCCGTTGAAGCGCCTAATGTGACTTCAATGGGTTCCGTCATGGGATAGGCAAGACCTGCCGGGATAATGGGGTGCCAACTATGGGCATTTTGGCGACGGTCCCAATAGCGAATCCCATAACTATGGTAGAGAAAGTCCTTAACTTCCAAACCCCGAGCAACCTGTAAGGCTCCTTGTGCAATCGCTTCAAAAGGTCGGCTACTGCAAATGCGGCTGCCATCAAAATACTGGTGGACCCAGGTTTGTACGGCTGGAATCTGACTCGTGCCGCCCACGAGCAAGACAGCTTTAATATCTTCTACTCCTAACCCTTGCCGACGAGCCTGCTGCAGCACCTGGGTCATGCTGTCATCGAGGCGATCGAAGAACTGATGCTCTTTGAGAATCTGCTCAAATTGCTCTCGATCTAGGGTGAGTTCATAGCTCTCAAAGGTTTCTTCGTTAAAGTACACCTCGGTTGCCTTGGGTTGCAAAGACAGTTGAATTTTGAGGCGCTCTGCTAGACGGGTGGTTAGTGGTGTCACGACTAGGTTCTGCGTTTTCGCAAAATGATCGCTCAGCCAATGATCAATATCTGTGCCCCCTAAATTTTGCCCTGCTTTAGCCAATACCCGAGCCGATTGAGGTCTTTGCTTTGAGGTATCGGCTAAGTTCTTATCTCCCCATTTGAGGATAAAACCCAGCGGCTGAGTTTTCTGTTGAGAGGTATTAATCTGGACCAGAGATAGATCGAAGGTGCCACCGCCAAAATCAACGACGAGCAATACATCTTGATCGGCTTTGCCATAGCCTAAAGCCGCTGCCGTCGGTTCATCGATCATGCGAACCTGATCGACTTGTAAATCTTGGCAGACTTGCCCGAGCCAATGGCGATAGGTTTCAAAGCTATCCACAGGTACCGTTAAGACTAACGAGTCTTTGACATCGGGATAGGTCATCTGTAGCTGCTGCAGAATGGTTTGTAGAAACCAGCGCCCCACCTGTTCAAACTGGATGCTTTGGCCATCCAGTTCGGGTAAAAAGCCCTGAACAGTTGAGCCAATCCCGCGCTTAAAGCTGCGGAAAAAGCGCGGGTCTGTTTGCATATCAAGGCCGCGATCGCGCACCTGCTGCCCCACACATACTTTATTTTCAGCTGCCTGCTCCACATAAAGCAGACTTGGAATCAGATCAGGATTTTGGGCCGTCTGATAACTTAAACTGGGCAGATTAATGATTTCAGATTGCTCCGTCACAGGGTTCCAACGAGCAATAACGGTATTACTGGTACCAAAATCGATTGCGTAACTCAAGAGACCTAGCGCTCACCAACAATAGTAGAAATGGATAAAGACTGAGAAAATATCTACACAAACAAACATTCACGCCAAAATAGCTAGGGAAAAGGTACATCATCAGGACGATGGGCTTTCCAAACTGCTCATTAAGGCAATCAAGGCAATCCTCACTCACTTAGTATACAAAAGAGATAAGGTAGCTCCAGATAGAGTTGACGGAATCTCGCCAGCGGAAAACAGCTGCCCTGGGAACAGTACGCCCCTTTGGGGAAGACGATGTCATGAATACCCTATGCCATTGCTGCTTAAGCCTCATCATTGGACTGATAAGCCTGCCCAGTTCTTCGGCCCTATCCTTTGCCACTCACCCCATCGTGTTTCCCCAGGCCGGATCTCATATTTTATGGATTGCTCAAGGAATTATGCAACCAGAACCATCTGCAAGTCCAGATTCCTTGCCTAACTCCATTAAACAGGCCATTCTTCAAGATATCGCTCAAAAAACCGGAGAAGGGCTAGATAGCTTGCAAATCATCAAGGCTGAAGAGCGAACTTGGCCAGATGGTTGTTTAGGATTAGCGACACCCGATGTTCTATGCACTATGGCTCTAGTCGAGGGGTGGCAGGTGAAGGTCTCCAATGGTTCTCAGACATGGACCTACCGCACAGATACATTTGGAGCAGTGGTGAAATTAGAACCTCCTGCTATGCCGGCACCGTAGCCTTCCCTAGAGGACTTGTAGGAAAACTTATATCATCATTCCCTCATTTGCCAAGAGCTTTGGTGCCAAGGGAGAGGCATTGAGCTTTAGTGTGAATGCCTCTCCCTCCAAATCCATACCTTTACCGTAATATGATGAGCTAGGTCTTCAATCGCAGGCGATTGGATTTGTTATGAAGACAGTTTTAGTAACGGGTGCAACCGGATTTGTAGGGGGTCACCTGTTGCCCCCTTTGGTAGAGCATCCCTACAAACTTAAAATCGCGCTAAGAAGCTCACCCACATTACCGATGGCCTCCGGTGCAGAGCTGATACAAGTTGGGGACATTCATGCCTTAACCCACTGGCAGGATGCTTTGGTAGATGTGGATATGGTGATTCATCTTGCTTCCCGTGCTCACATTCTCAAGGAAACGGTGACTGATCCGATGGCTGCATTTCTGCGGGTCAATGTTGAGGGAACTCGCTCACTGGTCCAGCAATCCATACAGGCTGGGGTTCAGCAGTTTATTTTCATCAGTTCAATTGGAGCGATGGCAACCTTAAGTGATGCCTATTTAACAGAAGAATCACCTTGTCATCCTGACTCTCTCTATGGCCGGAGCAAATGGCAGGCAGAACAAGATCTGATGGCTCTTGCTCAACCGTCAGAGATGAGATGGACCATTTTGCGCCCAACCTTGGTATACGGTCCACGCAATCCTGGAAATATGGAGCGATTGATCAAGTTAGTGGATCGAGGATTACCTTTGCCCTTTGGCTTAGTTAGAAATCGTCGGAGTCTGGTGTTTGTGGGCAATTTAGTGGATGCCATTTTGATCAGCTTGGATAATCCCAAGGCTTTTAACCAAACCTTTATCGTTAGTGATGGCTTAACGTTATCCACATCTGAACTCATTTGCGCCATTGCGAAAGCCCTGAGTCGTCCAGTCCGATTGTTGCCTATCCCACCTGTGTTGATCAGGATATTGGGGCAACTGACAGGTAAAACAGACGCAGTTGATCGGCTCTTAGGCTCATTGGCGGTTGATAGTGATAAGATTTGTCAGGCTTTAGATTGGACGCCCCCCTACTCGATAGAACAAGGTCTATCCAAAACCGCAGAATGGTATGCTCATACCTCTTCCCACGCGTAATGCGAACCAATCATTCTCAATGATCAGTGCTCAAGTGATTCATTAAGGATTCATGGTCTTTATCGTTCTCTGTTGTCTAGTCAGCTGTATATTCAGCATCCTTGGGGTTTACGCATTAACCAAAACCCTTAAGCAGATATTGATCGATATCCCAAATGAGCGCAGCTCTCATACTCAACCCACCCCTAGAGGCGGAGGGTTGGGGTTTATTGTGGCTTTTGCAGTATCCGTCTACCTCAGCCAAACCTTTTTCAACAACTCGCAGATTACCTTTGTTTATCCGCTCTGGTTACCCTTGACCTTTCTAGTAGGGGTTGGCTGTATGGATGACTGGAAACATCTGTCGTCCAGGCTAAGATATGCGGTGCAGTTGATCGTAGCCTGCATGATTGTCTGGCAGGGCAATGCCTTTCCTCAGCCTTGGTTAGAGTCCTTGGGAGCATTGGGTGTTGTGGCTGCGATCGCAACTACAATCGTGGGACTAACTGCCTTGATCAATTTCTACAACTTTATGGATGGCATAGATGGGTTAGTTGCTGGGGTAAGCGCCGTCCAATTAGGGTTTATGGCGGTTTGGTCTCAAGAGCCAATTCTGTGGTTGTTAGTGTCGGCATTAGTGGGATTTCTCTATTGGAATTGGTCTCCTGCCAAGATTTTTATGGGAGACGTGGGCAGTACCTTTCTGGGAGCAGTGATGGCCATTGCTCTCTTAAACCAAACGGGGACTATAGAGCAGAGTTGGGCCGCTTTAGCAATTACGCTGCCGATTACTGGAGATGCCATTTATACTCTGATCTGTCGGGCCATTCGTCGCGAGAATATTTTTAAAGCTCACCGGAGCCATGTGTATCAGCGACTGCATCAAGCGGGCTGGAGTCATGGCAAAGTGGCCGCCTTGTATGTGGGCATCACGCTCATATTGGCGCTGCTCATTTATGCTTATGGTGGCTTGGGAGCCTGGATGAGTTTGATGGGGGTTGCGATCGCAATCTTTGGTGCTGAGCAATACCTTAGAACTCGCAATCACCCCCTCAGCCATTAGGCGTTTGCACACCTATCAAAACCTATAGAACCCATTTGGGATCTTCTAAGCAGAGTCTAAGCGCTTAAGCATCAGCCTGATAAAGCAGAGGGTCAGTTTGGTCGTGGCATGGTGTAAGCTCCGTTCAAAATTCTTGACCGAACTCTTACATCGATCCATCCAAGCATTCGAACGCTCAATCACCTATCTGGCCTTCACTACGACAAACCCTGATTGGCCCTGAGCTGCTTTTTGCTCCTGCGAGGGCTTGGCTTGCTCAAAACACGATGGCAAGTCTTTGGGCAAGTCACACCAGTTGCAGCTATTTTTGAGTTGATACAAGATACCATCTAGAATCTCTCGTTTGCTCCATTTGGGCGAGCGAGTCTGTCTCTTCTGGGGCAACAGCGGCTCAATGATTGCCCACTCTCGATCTGTCAAGCTACTGGTCTATGCCATTTTCGAACCAGTATAGCTTTCAAAAAGATCCCAAATGGGTTCTATAGAAAACATGGTGTCAATGATGGTCTACGTTTCAACAGCTTGAGTTAGCCTGGAAGGGCTTGAATAATCTGTGACACTGTCAAGAAAAGTACTAACGGGTTGTCTTTAGAGAGCAACATATTGGCTTTTTCTTGATAGTAGATAGCTGCCGTCTCATCAATCACATGAACCAGTAAAGCTCTCATACCAATTTCGTGTGCGTATGAACTACTGGATTTGAATGATTGGCGTAGTTGCAGTGCTTTCGCAGATCAATGCAGGTCATTTTGTGGGGTAAT
>JANQPU010000018.1 GCA_028285315.1 Acaryochloris sp. IP29b_bin.176 | reverse complement strand
ATTCAAGAAAGTAGTTTGGACTGAATGCACAAACGCTATCGCACACTTCTGACCTAACTTGTCCGCTTTATACCTTCTTTAGAAATCAGCTCTAAGTCTGAAAATATCCTATGAGGGGGATATGGGAAGCAACTATAAAACTGGAAATAACCCAATGACTAGACCTAATCATTCAGCATTCATTTTATGGCGGACTTTTCGTTTCTATAGAGTTTTACCCGAGCTAGATAAAGATACTTGTCTCGCCAGAGCAGATTCGTATGGGTAGAGATCTATGATATATGACTTAATATAAAATCGTTAAATCCGTTACTAAAAAATAGGCGAAATAGAAACAATCGATACAGCAACGAATCCTGATTTCCCCATCTGTCTTTCTGTATTGTATCTAATGTAGCGAAACAAAAGAATTTGAGTACTCAAGAAAGAGTATATTAGCAGGGGCCTAAAAAAGCATTAATCCGTTATCAGTTCATTGATTGAGCTGAGTACAAAAACTACCGGACGGGGGCAACAAAATACTAGGTCCTAGGGTGAGAAATACTAGTCCCCCGATCTCAAATAATTTTTTTTTGCTTGGATCTCAAGGACTGTAGCGATTGAGTACAGCGTTAATTATTCAATAAATCCTATCGGCGCTTTTCCCCTACAGACTTCGAATACCGTTGCTATAAATCGTTCAACACCGAGCACCCCATCTTCAAGTACTGGCAAATTCGATGAAGTCCACGGAACACAACGTCAACTTCAGCTCAGTTAGAGCTTATTCTTAGCCTCGACGATTGGTCTTCCTGATTTCAGAGATGGAGCCATACATGACTAGCAACTGTTTCAGGCGTATTCACCCTTGTTGGATTGCCCCGTACTCTTCCCCAGAGACATCAAGCGGATTTCCTGGCTATACACCATAGAAATTGCTGGCTGGTTTCAGAAGACTAGGTTACCCGGATGATCTAGCACAGTTTCAAATTACGGGCGTTGCCTGGTTTAAAAATCTCACTTGGTTCTGCGGCTTAGACAGTCTTTGTAGAATACCCACCTGTGTTTTCAGGCTTGATGAAGTCAAGGCAATGCCATTTTTTACTCCTGACAATTGAGAATATCTGTCCTTTACTCCCCCTAAAGCAATGACGCCACCGCCACCCACTACTGCTTCTGCGCCTACATCGACGCCCGAGTTGGACATTACCTTGACCAAAACCCAAACGAAGGTTAAGAAGTCTGGTGGCTGCGGCTGCACCACCAAAAATGATGCTCCCAATGGCATCAGTGAAGCACTCAAGGCTCGGATTGAAAAGCATCCCTGCTATAGCGAAGAAGCCCATCATCACTATGCCCGCATGCATGTGGCGGTGGCCCCAGCTTGCAATATTCAGTGTAATTACTGCAATCGTAAATACGACTGTGCCAACGAGAGTCGTCCCGGCGTAGTTAGCGAACTCCTGACCCCTGAAGAGGCGGCCCATAAAGTCCTGGTTGTAGCAGGCAAAATTCCCCAAATGACCGTGCTGGGGATTGCGGGACCAGGAGACCCGCTAGCTAATCCAGAAAAAACGTTCCGTACCTTTGAATTGATTGCCGACAAAGCCCCTGATATCAAGCTCTGTCTCTCAACCAATGGTCTGATGTTGCCCGATCACGTGGATCGCATCAAGCAACTGAATGTGGATCACGTCACTATCACCATTAATATGGTGGACCCCAGCGTAGGTGAGAAGATTTATCCCTGGGTCCACTACCGCCGCAAGCGCTATCGGGGCATCGGAGGAGTGAAAATCTTGCATGAGCGCCAGATGGAAGGGTTACAGGCGCTCCAGGAAGCTGACATTCTCTGCAAAGTCAACTCAGTACTGATTCCTGGGGTTAATGACGAGCATCTGCCAGCGGTGAATCAGGCGATTCGCGATCGCGGGGCGTTTCTTCATAACATCATGCCCCTGATCTCAGCTCCCGAGCATGGCACCTACTTTGGCCTCAATGGTCAACGGGGTCCGAATCCCAAAGAGTTAAAGGCAGTTCAAGACAAATGCTCCGGCAATATGAAGATGATGCGCCATTGTCGCCAATGTCGGGCTGATGCTGTGGGTCTTCTCGGTGAAGATCGGAGCCAGGAATTTACCAAAGAAAAGTTCATGGACATGTCGGCGGACTACAACCTAGAAAAACGGCAGGCGGTTCACCTGGGTATTGAACAAACCCGAGCGGCTGTTGCTGAGAAAAAACAGACCTCCACCAGCACACCGATGACCAACTCACCCAAAGTGCTAGTGGCCATCGCCACCAAAGGTGGAGGACTCGTGAACCAACATTTCGGCCACGCCAAAGAATTCATGATTTACGAAGTGGACGCGACTACAGCCCAATTTATCGGCCATCGCAAGGTGGCGGACTACTGCCAGGGTGGCTACGGCGAGGCTGCCACTCTAGAGGGCATCATCAATACCATTGCAGACTGCAAGGCCGTACTAGCGGCTAAAGTGGGGCCCTGCCCTCAGAAAGAGCTACAAAAAGCAGGACTAGTAGTGGTCGAAGCTTACGACGTGATTGAATCTGTTGCCCGCCAGTTTTACGACGAACACATTCTTCCTCAAAGCCCCACTTAGGAGCTGCTATCTATCCCTCCCCACCGCAAGAGGATCTTAATCATGGCCTACATCATCACCGAAAAATGCATTAGCTGTCATCGCTGTCTGTCAGCCTGTCCGACAGGTGCAATTGCAACCGACGGCACAACCTTTTCGATTAACGCCGATCTCTGTAACGATTGCCAAGGCTATTACGGCGTCCCCCAATGCCGGGCAGGCTGTCCCACCAACGGGGGCTGTGTACCCGCCGAGCCAACAGACCTCTCCCTCCGTGCCAAGTTGGAAACCGCCACTGACTACTGGAGTGCTTGGTTTGAAGTCTATAACCAGCGGGTGGCTCGTCTGAAAGCGGCCCAACATGAGGACTATTGGCAGCACTGGTTTGAGTCCTATTCGCAAAACCTGCAAAAGTTGCAGGCTCAAGCGAAGGATGGCACGACAGTAGCTTTGGTCCCGTAGCTTTGGACCTATAACGTTGATGCCCTTTTCCATTACCCCTTATTGATGCCACAGACGGAGTTGATGTAATGGTCATTTATTTAGATAACAACGCGACAACTCGGGTAGACCCCGCTGTTTTGGAATCGATGTTGCCCTACTTGAGCGACCTCTACGGCAACCCTTCTTCCATGCATAGCTTTGGTGGTCAAGTGGGGGCAGCGATCCAGGATGCCAGAGCCCAGGTCGCTGAGCTATTGGGAGCAGAGGAAACTGAGATCGTCTTCAATAGCTGCGGCAGTGAAGGCAATAATACTGCTATCCATGCCGCTCTAGCGGCCCAGCCCGAGAAGCGCCACATCGTCACCACGGCGGTAGAGCATCCAGCTATCCTTAGCGTCTGCAAGCATCTAGAGAAGAAGGGCTACACCGTTACCTATCTATCAGTGGATCGACGCGGCCAGCTGGACCTGATGGAAGTGGAGGCGGCGATGACCGGGGGGACGGCCCTGGTGACGACGATGTACGCTAACAACGAAACGGGCGTCATTTTTCCGGTAGAGCAAATTGGAGCGATCGCCAAAGAATGCGGTGCCACGTTCCACGTCGATGCGGTGCAGGCTGTGGGTAAAGTGCCCATCCATTTGCAAAGCAGCACCATTGATCTACTCACCCTTTCTGGCCACAAGCTCCACGCCCCTAAAGGGATTGGTGCCCTCTACGTGCGGCGCGGGTTCCGCTTCCGTCCCTTCTTACTAGGGGGCCACCAGGAACGAGGACGACGAGCCGGCACTCAAAACGTACCTAGCATTATCGGCTTGGGCACAGCAGCGGACCTCGCTCGTGAGCATCTCGCCACTGTGGATCAAGAGCGCCAACTGCGGGACTTGCTAGAGACGCAGTTGCTGGAACTGATTCCTGACTGCGAAGTCAACGGCAGCGGCACCACGCGTCTACCCAACACCACCAATATCGGCTTTAAGTATATCGAAGGGGAAGCCATTCTGTTCATGCTCAACCAGCAGAACATCTGCGCTTCTTCCGGCTCTGCCTGCACCTCCGGTTCTCTCGACCCCTCGCACGTCTTGATGGCGATGGGACTGCCCTATACGATTTTGCACGGCTCCATCCGCTTTAGCCTGTCGCGGTTCACCACCGAAGCAGAAATCCAGCAGGTCATAACCGTGATGCCCGGTATCGTCGAAAAACTGCGGGCGATCTCGCCGTTCAACAATGACCAATCAGACTGGCTGCAAGGCCGAGACCTCGCCCATAGCGTGTAGGACATCAAGTTATGAATTTTGAATTGAACTCATCACTCATAACTTTTCCCCCACCTCCCAATCTCCCCAACTCAAAACTCAAAACTCAAAACTATCTTACTTATTCACCCTTACCTCCTCCAAAAAGCCATGTGGGACTATTCTGAAAAAGTACTCGACCTATTCTATAACCCGGTTAATCAGGGTGCGATCGCAGACCTAAACGAGCCTGATATCGCGGTGGTCTATGGTGAAGTGGGCAGTATTGCCTGCGGGGATGCCTTGCGGCTGCACCTGAAGATTCAAGAATCCGAAGAGACGATTCTGGATGCTCAGTTTCAAACCTTTGGCTGCACGAGTGCGATCGCATCTTCCTCGGCTCTCACTGAAATCATCAAGGGCAAAACCCTCGATCAAGCACTCAAAACCACAAACCAAGACATTGCGGACTACCTTGGCGGTCTGCCCGAAGCCAAAATGCACTGCTCAGTGATGGGGCAAGAAGCTCTCGAAGCGGCAATTTACAAATATCGTGGCATTGAAGTTGAGCAGCATGACGACGATGACGGCACACTGATTTGCGAATGCTACGGCATCTCTGAACCCCGCATCCGCCGAGTAATTATTGAAAATGATCTGACTACGGTTGAGCAAGTCACTAACTATGTCAAAGCTGGGGGCGGCTGTGGTTCCTGTCTGGCTGGCATTGAAGACCTAATGATCGAAGTGCAGCAAGAGAGAGCCACCGTTTCAGCGCGGGTGGCTGCCGAGGTGGCTGAGGTGGCCGCGACACCCCTTACCCCCATTCAAAAAATCAATCTGATTCAACAGGTGCTCACCGAGGAGGTGCGGCCCCTGCTCATCGCTGATGGTGGCGATGTTGAACTCTTTGATGTCAGCGGTGATGTGGTCAAAGTCTCCCTCAAAGGGGCCTGTGGCGACTGTGCCAGCAGCACGGCCACCCTCAAAGGCGCAATTGAAACCCGCCTGCAGGACCGTGTCTCTACCACCCTCACGGTCGTGGCAGTATAAGCCGTCCTTCACTTCCTACTCACTTATTCCCGTTTATTCCCATGAAGAGTCTCCACCACACCCTAACGGTCGAACGGTCTCCCCCAGCCATAAACCAGAGAGATTCAGAGCCTCTGACCGACCCTCGACAGACCTTTTGCTCTGCATCGGTCTACTCAGACTCAGCATTAACCCTATAAGGAGAATCAACCCATGAGACAGATTGCATTTTACGGAAAAGGCGGAATCGGCAAATCTACCACTTGCCAAAATACCCTAGCTGCAATGGCCGCATTAGAACAGCGCATTATGATTGTGGGCTGCGATCCCAAGGCCGACTCCACCCGCCTCATGCTTCATAGCAAAGCCCAAACCACGATTCTGCATCTCGCTGCCGAGCGCGGTGCGGTAGAAGATCTAGAGCTAGATGAAGTCCTCCTCAAGGGCTATCGCGATGTGAAGTGTGTTGAGTCCGGTGGCCCAGAGCCAGGCGTTGGCTGTGCGGGTCGAGGCATCATCACTGCCATCAACTTCCTAGAAGAAGAAGGCGCTTATGAAGATCTAGACTTTGTTGCCTATGACGTTCTAGGTGACGTCGTTTGCGGTGGGTTTGCCATGCCTATTCGCGAGGGCAAAGCCCAGGAAATCTACATTGTCGTTTCCGGTGAAATGATGGCTATGTATGCAGCCAACAACATCGCCCGAGGCGTTCTCAAATATGCCCAGTCCGGTGGTGTCCGTCTAGGCGGTCTGATCTGCAACAGCCGAAATACTGACCGAGAGATTGAGCTAATCGAAGCCCTTGCTGAGAAGCTCAATACCCAGATGATCCACTTTGTTCCCCGTGACAATGTGGTCCAACATGCTGAACTTCGCCGAATGACGGTGAATGAATATGCTCCTGACAGTAAACAGGCTGATGAGTATCGGCAGCTTGCCCAAAAGATTGTCGACAACAAGAAGCTCACCATTCCTACACCAATCACGATGGATGAACTCGAAGAGCTACTCATTGAGTTCGGCATCCTAGATAGTGACGAGCAATATCAAGAAGCCTTGGCTGCAGACAAAACTGTTGCCACAGTTTAGGACACCTACCTGATATTAGATTTGGCGGTGATAGGTAGGATGCTCATTCACTGGTGAGTAAGCTAATGGGGGCCTCCAACCCTGAGCCGTCAAGTCTCAACCATCTCGATCAATATAAATTCTCATATTTAACTCCCGACCTAATTGAGAGGGCATTATGGCTACTGTAGAAGAAAGAAAAGAGCTGATCGGTGAGGTTCTGGAGGCGTATCCCGCTAAAGCCAAAAAGCTCCGCTCCAAGCATCTCGATGTGAAAGCAGACGCCGCTGCCGACTGCGGTGTTAAATCCAACAAAAAATCCGTTCCTGGCGTCATGACGACCCGTGGCTGTGCCTATGCAGGTGCAAAAGGGGTGGTTTGGGGACCCGTGAAGGACATGGTTCACTTGAGTCACGGCCCAGTTGGCTGCGGCTACTACTCCTGGTCTGGTCGTCGTAACTATTATGTAGGCACAACGGGGGTTGATACCTTTGGCACCATGCAGTTTACTTCAGACTTCCAGGAACGCGATATTGTTTTTGGTGGCGATAAAAAGCTCGATAAAGTTATCAACGAACTGGAAGAGCTTTTCCCCCTTAGCCAAGGGACAACCATTGAATCGGAATGTCCAGTGGGCCTGATTGGGGACGACATTGAAGCCGTTGCGAGGCGGAAAGCCAAGGAAACGGGCAAGCCCGTAGTTCCGGTTCGCTGTGAAGGGTTCCGAGGGGTGTCTCAGTCCCTGGGTCATCACATTGCTAACGATACGGTTCGGGATTGGGTACTGCCCAAGGCGGATGAATATCGCAAACTGCCCAATGGCTTTGAACCAAGTCCCTACGATGTCAACATTGTCGGCGACTATAACATCGGTGGAGACGCTTGGCCGAGCCGCAAACTTCTAGAAGACGCGGGCCTACGGGTGATCTCTCAGTTCTCTGGGGATGGCTCCTTTAACGAGGTGGTCATGGCCCCGCTAGCTAAGCTCAACTTGATCCACTGCTATCGCTCCATGAATTATATTTGTCGGTTCATGGAAGAGAAGTATGGCATCGGCTGGCTAGAGTACAACTTCTTTGGACCCACTGAGATTGCTAAATCTCTGCGGAAAATCGCGGAGCAGTTTGACGAAACCATTCAGGCTAAAGCCGAAGCGGTGATTGCTGAAAACGAGGCTCGAATGGAGTCCATCATTGCCAAGTATCGGCCTCGCTTAGAAGGCAAAACCGTGATGATGATGGTGGGTGGCTTGCGGCCCCGTCACGTTATCCCTGCCTTCAAAGACTTGGGAATGAAAGTAATTGGTACGGGCTATGAATTTGGCCATGCTGATGACTATAAGCGTACTGCTAACTATGTCGAAGAAGGCACCCTGATTTATGACGATGTTAGTGGTTATGAGTTTGAAGCATTCGCTAAAGAGCTGAATCCTGACCTGATTGCTGCTGGCATTAAAGAGAAGTATGTCTTCCAGAAAATGGCTTTGCCCTTCCGCCAGATGCACTCCTGGGATTACTCCGGTCCCTACCACGGCTATGACGGTTTTGAAGTCTTTGCCCGTGATATGGATTTGGCAATTAACAACCCGACCTGGGGCCTGATTAATGCTCCTTGGAAGGCGTAACCCTAAAGAGCAAGGGAGTTGTGACTACCTCATTTTTACTGTTCCCTTGCTCTTCTGCTGATCCCTAATTGTGCTGATTCCTCTCATCCAGTTTCCTCAGAAGGAGAGCATCATGACTGACACCGTTGACCAAACTCAAACCCCTACCGGAGCCACTGAACCCGGTAAAATTCAGGATCACTTCGACTTATTTGGCCGGGATGACTACCAGGATTTATTCGCAGTCAAACGCCAGTATGAAGGGGCGCACAGCCCGGAGAAAGTGGCCGAAGTCGCTGAATGGACAAAGTCTTGGGAATACCGAGAAAAGAACTTTGAGCGTGAATCTCTAACCGTTAATCCGGCCAAAGCCTGCCAACCTCTAGGCGCACTGTTTGTGGCCTCTGGTTTCGAAGGGACGCTGCCCTATAGCCACGGGTCTCAGGGTTGTGTCGCTTACTTCCGCACCCACCTCACTCGCAATTATAAGGAGCCCTTTCAGGCGGTTTCTTCCTCCATGACTGAAGATGCAGCGGTTTTTGGGGGCCTTAACAACATGAAACAGGGCTTAGAGAACTCCTTTAACCTCTATAAGCCTAAGATGATTGCTTTATGCACCACCTGTATGGCAGAGGTGATCGGGGATGACTTAGGCGCATTTGTGACCACCTGTAAGCAGGACGGTCATATTCCTGAAGATCTGCCGGTGCCCTTTGCCCATACCCCCAGCTTTGTCGGCTCCCATATTACCGGATATGACAACATGCTAAAGGCGATTCTCAGCACCCTCACGAAAGATAAAAAGGCCGAAACCACCAATGGCAAGTTTAACTTTAACCTAGGTTTCGATCCCTATATCGGCAATATCCGTGAGCTGAAGCGAATTTTGGGCCTATTTGGCATTGATTACACGATTCTATCGGATAACTCGGATACCTTTGATTCCCCCAATACGGGCGAATTCAAAATGTATAACGGGCTAACGACCCTAGATGCAGCGGCAGATTCGATTAATGCCGAAGGGACGTTCTTCTTCCAAAAGTACACCACGCCGAAGACACAGGAGTACATCACCAACGATTGGGATCAGAAGACCTATAACTTCCGTCCCTTTGGAATTCAGGGCACTGACGAGTTCTTGATGAGTCTATCTGCCATCACGGGGCAGCCCATCCCGCTGGAGCTACAGCAGGAGCGGGGCCGTGCAGTGGATGCCCTCACCGACTCCCAAGCCTGGATTCACGGTAAGCGCGTTGCCCTCTACGGCGACCCGGATCATGTGCTCAATCTGACCCGATTCCTGCTAGAAATGGGGGCTGAGCCCGTCCATATTGTGGTCACGAACTCGAATGAAGAGTTTGAGGCTGAAGCCCGTGAGCTACTCACCAACAGTCCCTACGGCCAAGAGGCCACTGTCTGGGGCAAGAAGGATCTGTGGCACTTGCGATCGCTGATGTTTACCGAGCCAGTGGATCTGTTGATTGGCAACTCCTATGGCAAGTATCTGTGGCGCGACACCGGCACTCCCTTAGTGCGGATCGGCTATCCGATTTTTGATCGCCACCACATGCATCGCTATGCCACCCTGGGCTACCAAGGCGCGATCAATCAGTTTAACTGGATCATCAACACAATCCTTGATGAGCTTGATCGCAACACTATCGTTCCAGCGAAGACGGATATTTCCTTTGATCTGATTCGCTAATTTGTCCCGTTGTTCAGAGGTGAACTTCGCCTCTGAACAACCCTCTACGGAATTGACTATGCGCCTGAGTGAAGATATCGAAATCGACTCCCCTCCTAGCTTTGAGTTAGGGAACCGCGTTCGAGTTAAAAAGTTGATCCGCAATGACGGTACTTTCCCTGGCAAAGATCGGGGAGAAATCCTGGCTCAAGCCGGTGACATTGGCTTCATTGCCAGTATTGGCACCTATCTCCAGCGATCCTATGTTTACTCCGTCCACTTCCTCGAATCAAACAAGGTTGTGGGTTGTCTGGGCAGAGAGTTAGAGCTAGCCGAAGACCCATCGCCCTTGATTGAACAAGATCTGGATTGAACGAGATGACAGGTGAAGGTCGCCACTGTCTTCAAGTTTTTTTGCTGTTTCACATCTTGGACCTAGAACCATGAGTTCCCTTCACCTACCATTCAAGTCGCCTTTGTTGATCAGACCCTTAGCACCGTTGCGATCGCAATTAAACGCTTTTGAAGTTCGCCATATTTGGGTCGCCCAGTGGATTTGTCGTCTCGTGCCCAATACCTGTCCGCCAGGCCATGACCTGAAGCTCTTCGGTCGTACTTGGCTGCATGTGCCGTCTCTCTGCAAGTTCAATCCCCTGACGGAAGAATTGGTAGACCTCCGGTTCCGTGCGGCTGATTTCCTTTACGAACAGACGGCTAACTGACTTCTCCATCCCCCTTTTAACCCGTTCTCTCACCCCCTGATCGCCATGAAAATGACCTCTGGCAAAATCAACGAACTCCTGACCCAGCCTGGTTGTGAGCACAACCATAACAAAGATGGCAAGGGCAAGAACAAAGCGTGTCAGCAGCAGGCCCAACCTGGGGCAGCTCAGGGCGGATGCGCCTTTGATGGTGCCAGTATTGCCCTGGTGCCGATCACCGATGTCGCGCACCTCGTTCATGGCCCCATCGCCTGTGCAGGCAACTCCTGGGGCAGTCGAGGCAGTCTTTCCTCGGGACCGATGATTTACAAAATGGGTTTTACCACTGACCTGAGCGAAAATGACATCATCTTTGGCGGGGAGAAAAAGCTCTACAAAGCGGTTTATGAGGTCAAGGAACGCTATAGCCCAGCGGCCATCTTTGTTTATCTCACCTGTGTGACGGCACTGATTGGTGATGATCTGGATGCAGTCTGTGAGGCCGCCAGCCAAAAATTTGAGATCCCAGTGGTGCCTGTCCACTCCCCCGGTTTCGTGGGGAGTAAAAATCTGGGCAATCGCATTGGCGGTGAAGCCCTTCTGGACTATGTGGTGGGAACTCAGGAGCCTGAATACACGACACCCTACGACATTAATTTGATTGGTGAGTACAACATTGCGGGGGAAATGTGGGGTGTGCTCCCTCTACTGGAAAAGCTGGGGATTCGCGTCCTCTCTAAAATTACGGGCGATGCTCGCTATCACGAAGTCGCCTATGCCCATCGCGCCCAGCTCAATGTAATGATTTGCTCCAAGGCGCTGATCAATATGGCGCATAAGATGGAGGAGCGCTATGGCATTCCCTACATTGAAGCATCCATTTATGGCGTGGAAGATATCAACCGTTTGCTGCGGGACATTGCCGCCAAACTCGGTGATGCTGACCTCCAGGCCCGAGCTGAGGCGCTGATTCAAGCTGAAACGGCCAAACTCGATCAGGCACTGGCTCCCTACCGCCAGCGCCTTCAAGGTAAACGAATTGTCCTCTATACCGGGGGAGTAAAGAGCTGGTCGATTATTTCTGCAGCTAAAGACCTGGGCATCGAAGTCGTGGCGACGAGTTCTAGAAAGAGCACCGCAGAAGACAAAGCCCGCATCAAAGCCCTCCTAGGTAAGGACGGCATCATGATGGAAAAGGGCAATGCCAAAAAGCTACTGGAGGTGATTGCCCAAACAAAAGCTGACATGCTGATCGCCGGGGGACGCAACCAATACACCGCCCTCAAAGCGAGAATTCCCTTCTTGGATATCAACCAGGAGCGTCATCATCCCTATGCAGGCTATGTGGGCATGATTGAAATGGCCAAAGAGCTGGATGCTGCACTGCAGAGTCCGGTATGGGCACAGGTACGATCGCCAGCACCGTGGCAGAAAAAAGCTAAAGCAGGTCGTCATTTCCCAGAGACACAACGCTGGGCTGGGACAAAAGTGGTTGCCCGCAAAAAATCGGTCGCCGTCAATCCTCTCAAACAAAGTCAACCCCTCGGGGCAGCCCTCGCCTACATGGGCATCAAAGGAATGATGCCGTTGATTCACGGTTCTCAGGGCTGTACGGCATTTGCCAAGGTGATGCTGGTTCGGCACTTTCGAGAGGCGATTCCCCTCTCGACCACCGCGATGACAGAGGTCACCACGATTCTAGGGGGTGGCGAGAATATTGAGACCGCGATCTTGACCCTGTTGGAGAAGTCGAATCCAGAGATTATTGGGCTATGTACCACTGGACTAACAGAAACGCGGGGGGATGATATGCATCGGATCTTGCATGAGCTGCGCGATCGCACCCCGCAGCTTGCTGCTCTCCCCATCGCCTTTGCGTCTACCCCCGACTATAAAGGCGCATTGCAAGACGGCTATGCGGCCGCGGTGGAAGCGGTGGTTCGGGATATTCCGGGTAGCGATGCCGATCAAGATCGGCAAGCAGATGACTCAGCCGATCCGTTCTATAGCTATGCGATGCCGGGATTGCCCTCTCAGGTCACCGTGCTGGCCGGACCCGCTTTGGCCCCTGGAGATGTGCGAGCGATTAAAGAGATGGTGATGGCCTTTGACCTGAATCCTATCGTCTTGCCCGATCTGTCCACATCCTTAGATGGCCATTTAACCCAAAGCAGCTACTCCAGTAATACAAATGGTGGCACGGCTCTCAGTCAAGTCAAGGCCCTAAGTTGTTCTTCGTTTACCCTTGCGATCGGAAACAGTATGAAACTGGCTGCTGAAATTTTGCAGCAGCGGTTCGGAACGGAACTGGCGGTCTTTGATGACCTCACAGGATTGGGGGCCGTGGATCGCTTTCTACAAACCCTGTCAGAACTCAGTGGACGACCCGTTCCTGAAAAATTCCGTCACCAGCGCTGCCAGTTACAGGATGCGATCCTCGATACTCACTTTTTCTTTAGCTGTAAACGGGTAGCTTTAGCGCTGGAACCCGACTTGCTCCACAGTATTGCCTGGTGGCTCACCACGACGGGGGCTGAGGTCCATGCTGCCGTTACCACCACTAAATCTAAACTGCTGAAGGATCTGCCCATTGATACAGTCACCATTGGCGATCTCGAAGACTTCGAGGATCTCGCCCAAGGCGCGGATTTACTGATTGCGAATTCTAATGCAAAAGCGATCTCAGACCGTCTGGGCATTCCCCTCTATCGTCTCGGGTTTCCGGTATTCGATCGCCTCGGCAATGGTCGCCACTGCACCGTTGGCTACGATGGCACCACTCAGCTCTTATTCGAGATCGGCAATATTTTTCTGGAAGCTGACGAGACGGCTGCCCATGCCCAGGTTCATGCCTGGCGAGAAGGCTTGTAACAAGGAGATAAAACCCATGAAAATTGCATTCACTACTAACGACTCCGTCCATATTAATGCTCACTTCGGCTCGGCCCAGCAGATTGATGTCTATGACGCCACTGCCGAGGGCTATACCTTTCTAGAAGCGCTGAAGTTCCAGGGCAATCTTAAGCAAGATGGTAATGAAGACAAGCTGGTTCCCAAGCTCAAAGCCCTGAACGACTGCACCATAATCTATGTGGCATCGATTGGCGGAGGAGCGGCAGCCCGGCTCATCGGTAAAAATATCACGCCAATTAAGGCCCAGTCTGAGGCAGACGAAATTCAGGATGTATTGACGCGACTGGTACAGACCCTCAACGGTAGCCCACCCCCGTGGCTGCGCAAGGCGCTATTAAAGAGCCAGCCTACCCAGTCTCAAAATCCCTTTGAAGAAGAATTTGAACCCCTAGAGGAGGAGGTGATCGTATGAGTTCTGTTGTAACGACTTCCGAGAAAACTTCAGATCGGAGTGAAGCATTAATAGTAGATAGTTTTCCCGTTCTCAAGGCCATCATTCAGCAGATTCGAGCGAATGATCCCTATGGAACTTACCGAAATTGGGCCGACGAGACCTTGTTAAAGCCCTATGTGATCTCCAAGAAGAAGCGTCGGGAAATTTCGGTGGAAGGAGATGTCGATCCCATGACCCTGGCCCGGATTTTAGCGTTTTATCGTGCGATCGCAATCCGCATCGAAACGGAAACCGGCCAGCTCTCCCAGGTCGTTGTTGATCTCAGCCATGAGGGTTTCGGTTGGGCACTGGTCTTCTCAGGCCGCCTCATCTTGGTGTCCAAAACCCTGCGAGATGCCCAACGCTTCGGCTTCGATTCCCTGGAAAAACTCAACGCCGAAGGCGAAAAGCTGGTGCAAAAAGGCATTGACCTAGCTCGTCAATACCCTAAAGTCTGCGACATTTAGGCAGATTGAAATTGGCACAGTGATCAGTTTTGAGTGAGGCACCATCACTCATCACTCAAAATTTCTCCTACGGAGACGCTTTGCGAACAAAATTCGAAACTTATTGGATTTCCCTTTGTCCTCTATCCCTGCTTTTCCCATGCCACAAACTACCGATCCCATTACCATTGATGACCTCAAACAACAAATCAAGAAGCTCAATAGCAAAGCAGGTCAAATGAAGATGGACCTTCATGACATTGCTGAGGGCCTTCCCGCTGACCTAGAGCAGCTTCCCCAAGCCGCTGCTCGTACCTATGACCTTTACTGCCAACTCCGTGATCTGAAACAACAGCTCAAAAATCTGGAGGCTCTCCAATGACCCTTGTATCCCCAACCCTTGCCCAATTCAATCAGCTCAAAGATGCTGAAGAATATTTCCAATTTTTTGATCTGCCCTACGATCCCCAGACCCTCAATATCAACCGCTTGCATATCCTGCGGAAGTTTTCCCAACTGGTGCAAGCCGAAGACAAAAACCAGAGCGAAGCACAACTTCTCAATACTTATCGCAAGGCTTTGCAAATTGCCTACGACCTATTCTTAACTTCCTCAGGCGTGGAACAAAAGCTGTTTAAAGTCTTTCAAGACAAACCCAAAAACGTGGTGATGGTATCCGACATTGCCGAGGAGTAAAGCTGTTAGCAATTTTTAACCTAAGTGGGTTGGATAGTTTTGAGTCTTGAGTTTTGAATTAAATACCCAAACTCACAGCCTAAAATTCATAACTCTTCTAACCCACAACTCATAACTCTCCTACTTTCCCCAACTCTCCACTCACGATCATGCTCCCATCCTTATCCCCCACCGAAGTTGAACGCTACCGCCGCCAGATGATGTTGTCTGGCCTCGGTGAAACGGGCCAACGCCAGTTAAAAGACACTACAGCGTTAGTCACAGGGGTGGGCGGACTAGGAGGCACCGCTGCCCTCTATTTGGCAGTGGCAGGGGTCGGCAAGTTGATCCTAGTGCGAGGTGGCAACTTGCAACGGGATGACCTGAATCGACAAATCCTAATGACCGATGACTGGGTGGGTCAACCTCGGGTTTTTAAAGCCCAAGAAACCTTATCCCGCCTTAATCCTGACATCAAGATCGAAGCCGTCTGCGAATATGTCAGTGCGGACAACATTGATATGCTGGTTCAAGGAGCTGATCTGGCCTTGGACTGCGCCTTTGACTTCCAGGAACGGGACTTACTCAACGCAGCCTGCGTGCGCTGGGGGAAACCCATGATTGAGGCGGCCATGAACGACATGGAAGCCTATCTGACAACAATCGTCCCCGGACAAACCCCTTGTCTGACCTGCCTTTTTCCTGAAAAACCAGACTGGGATCGTTGGGGCTTTGGGGTGCTAGGAGCAGTATCAGGAACGGTAGCCTGTCTAGCTGCTCTAGAAGCGATCAAGCTGATTACAGGCTTAGGAGAACCCCTCCTAGGACTGTTATTGACCATGGATTTGGCCCGCGCCGAATTCACTAAACGCCATCCCTACCGCGATCCCAACTGTCCCGTGTGCAGCCAACGTCATTTGGCGAATCTACCCCAACGGTTGGCTACCCTCCAACCCACTGCTCACTGCTGAATTCTATCTCAACCTATGCCTTGGACAACTCTGCTTCTGTTGGGTATGACCAGCGTTGCCTGGCGCATTGCCCAAAACCACCCAGACGATGTTTGTCGCTTCCTCGGGCATCAGTCTGCCTTGATCTGTTTGCTCGCAGGTTTGATTAAAGCCCCATTGTTTCTGCAAGTGATGGGACTAGTGGCGCTGCTTGTTTACCCCACTTGTACGCCGAAATCTGAACGATTAATCACGCGCAATTGTCCTCGATGGTGTCTAGGACGGGGTCAATGTCGTCCCTTAGACCAAGTTTAGAAAAATCTGTGAATGAAGGATATGGAAAGGAGCTACCCATGACTGTTACCCTAACTGAACTTGCCGAACTCCGCTTACGGACCTTCGTGAGGGGTGCCCCAAACTACACGTCCAGTCGGGGCATTCGTCTTGCGGTTAAAGATGGCGGCTGCAACGGCTATGAATACGATATCAAGATTGCCGAAGCCCCCCATGCAGATGACGAAATCACTGACCTCGGCAGTCTCAAGGTCTTTATCGATCCCCAAAGCGCTCCCCTACTTGATGGCATTGTTGTGGACTACATTGAGGGGCTGCTCGAAAGCGGCTTTAAATTCACAAACCCCAATGCCACCGATACCTGCGGCTGTGGCAAGTCCTTCCAAACCGACTGTAGCCCAGCAGGAGTGCCCTGTTCATAACCCAGAGAATGTCAAGAAAGGGTTTCTTGACCAGCGTTCTCCCACGCTCACCGATTTCCGACCCTAAGGAGACTCACCATGACCACTTACCAAGTTCACCTGATCAACAAAAAACGCGATCTTGATATCACGATTCCCGTGGATGAGGACATGTACATCCTTGATGCAGCAGAGGAAAATGATATCGAATTGCCCTCCTCTTGCCGGGCAGGGGCTTGTTCTAGCTGTGTTGGCAAGGTGGTGGAAGGAGAGATTGACCAAGCGGATCAGTCCTTCTTGGATGATGAGCAAATGGCCAAGGGGTTTGCTTTATTGTGTGTCGCCTATCCCCGCTCAGACTGCACGATTAAAACGCACATGGAAGCGTATTTAGTGTAGTGAGCTTTGACGCAATTCACACGATTAGAACGTTGGAGATGACCTATGGTGACTCACTTTTCGATATCTAGTTCTGCCCTCAAGGGATTGAAGGTCGGTGAACGGGGTGTCATTGCTAAGGTGACGGGTTCGACCCCTGCGGTGACCGACCAACTGAGAAGGCTGGGAGTATCCCCCGGTACATCGATTACCTTGGAGCAACGGTCTCCCCGATTTGTGGTCCGTACCCGTCAAGGCCCCTTGGCGTTAACGCAGGCGATGATCGAGGCCATTGATGTCCGCATCCGCATGGCCTGAATGGGCAAATGTTATGGATCAGTTTTGATCTTCATGTTGAGAGATGTTCCTATTACCCTTTTGTATTAACAGGAGTCAGACCCATGGCAACTATTGGAATTTTTTACGGTAGCACCTCTGGTGTCACAGAAGAAATTGCAGAGAGAATCCAGGAGGAAATTGGCGAAGAACTCTGTGATCTATATAGTATGGAGGAAGATTTTGATGATGTGGATGATCTCTTAAAATACGACTATTTGCTGCTTGGCTGCTCAACCTGGGGGGCTGGAGAAGTCCAGAATGATTGGCGTGAACCCCTGTTTGACATGGAGGTTGAAAAGCCGGATTTCTCAGGGAAAACCATTGCTATTTTTGGCCCTGGGGACTGTCAAGGTCACAGCAAGCATTTTGTGGGTGCTTTGGGAATCCTCTATGACCAATTCAAAGCGCTAGGCGCAAAAATGGTGGGATCTGTGTCAGCAGAAGGATATTCCTTTGAAAAGTCCACTGCCATTCGGGACGGTCAGTTTGTCGGGTTACCCCTGGATGAAGTCAATGAAAGTGATAAAACGGAACAGCGGATCACCGATTGGTTAGCGTCCCTCAAGGCTGATTTTCCAGCACTGGCTTGAAGGATGTGAGCTGGATATCACGCCGCTGCGGACCTGCGATCGCACACCTGTGAGGCGCAGGTCACCGTTCTTGAAAGAAAAACAGTCTGACAGAACTGCTTTTGAGGAGGAAAAACACAGACAGCAGTATGACCCAGGTGTTTGCCATAGAGGGTTAGTCTACAGCCACTAGAACATCTGAAGACTTAATGATGGCATAGGCTTCACGACCGATGGCTATCCCCAGTCGCTCAACCGAGGACTTGGTAATCACTGCCGTTACTTCTAAACCAGGGGCCACTTCAATCACAATTTCCGCATTAACCGCCCCAGGTGTTATGGATTTAACGGTTCCCTTCAGAGCATTACGAGCACTGATCTGCATAGAAAACTCCAGGATTGATTAGACTATTTCAAATAGTCTGTATTACTTGATCAGGGTAGCAAGGTTACTTAAAAAGAATTGGTGATTTAAAGTACCAAAGTCTACCTTTGAGCAAAACTGCTCAATCAATTAATTTTATTGAGGCTAAACATCGTCTTTTCTAAATGAACCGATTAAATCTAGCAACCACTCATTTATTGAAAAATTCTGAGAAAAGAGTGAAGCCTTAAATTTGATTGAATGAATACAACTTTGCTCTACGTGATCGAATGACAGACGGCCTAGGGCGGGGGGACTCAGCAATCTGTTGAGCCGCGCTTAACGTTGCCCAGGTATCTTCAAAAGCCAATAAAAATTAGCATTTATAAATTGACAGTATTAAATCCAGGAGGATTTTCAATGCAGATTGCCAAGGATGTGACCCAGCTCATTGGTCGCACACCGCTGGTTCAGTTGAACCGGATTCCCCAGTCCGAGGGATGTGTAGCCCAAATTGTGGTTAAGCTAGAGGGCATGAATCCTGCCGCTTCGGTCAAGGACCGGATCGGCGCCAACATGATCGATGCCGCTGAGGCGGCGGGTACGATCGCGCCCCATCAAACCATCCTTGTGGAACCCACCTCTGGTAACACTGGTATTGCCTTGGCAATGGTCGCAGCCGCCAGGGGCTATCGCCTTATCCTTACTATGCCTGAAACCATGAGCCTGGAGCGTCGGGCCATGCTGAATGCCTACGGGGCAGAGTTGGTGTTGACACCGGGCAATCAGGGTATGAAAGGCGCGATTGCCAAAGCTCAAGAGATTGCCGCTGATCTTCCCCATGCCTATATGCCCCAGCAATTTGAAAATCCTGCGAATCCTCAAGTGCATCGAGAAACCACCGCTGAGGAAATTTGGGCTGATACAGATGGCCAGGTCGATATTGTCGTGGCAGGGGTCGGCACCGGGGGTACGATTACCGGCATTGTTGAAGTCCTGAAAAGCCGTAAGGACAGTTTTCGCGCGATCGCTGTAGAACCCACCAATAGTCCCGTACTCTCTGGGGGCGAGTCTGGTCCCCACAAGATCCAAGGGATTGGAGCTGGCTTTGTCCCTGCAGTCCTACGGGTCGATGCAATTGATGAGGTCGTCACGGTCACAGATGAGTCGGCTCTTGCCTTTAGCCGTCGTTTGGCCCGAGAGGAGGGCTTACTCTCTGGAATTTCGACGGGGGCTGCCTTGGCGGCGGCCATTCAAGTCGGTCAACGCCCTGAGAATGCAGGCAAGCTCATCGTCATGATCCAGCCCAGTTTTGGCGAGCGTTACCTGAGTACTGTGCTGTTTAAGGATCTCGCGCCTGCCCATCCAGCCTTGGTGCCGGATAGCCTACCCGCAGCGTACCAAATCCCCAACCCTGTTGCTTAGTGGAGGAGAAAAAAGATGAACGCTGCCCCTGCTTCCTCACCCCCTGATCCGCGCCAGGATCGCTACTTGGAACTCATTGACCGATTGCTGGCTTGTCCCAATGGGGAAGAGCCTGAGATCCTCAATACTTCACCCGATTTGCTAGATGCCGGATTGGTGCAGGCGCTTATGCAAACGGCTACCTATTTTGCCCATCACGACAATCCTGATGCCGCTAAGTTTCTGATCTTAATTGCCCGAGAACTCACTCAACAATTGGGCCTTTATCCCCAAGATCAGCCCTCAGCATAGCCTGTGTGATCGCTCTACCTACATGCATTATTATGAACCGTCGCCAATTTCTGTCCTTATGCTTAGTAGGTTGGCTTGCCAGCCTGGTCACATCGGGCTGTCGGCCTGGTCGGCCCCTCGCGGCCACGTCAACCACCTCTGCAGCCAAACCTGTGACGATTACGGTGTCTGCGGCGGCTAGTTTACAAGATGCACTGGATGCGATCGCATCCCAATTCCAGGCCGCCCATCCCAGCATTACGGTGGATTACAATTTCGGCTCCTCTGGGGCTCTTCAACGGCAAATTGAACAGGGTGCCCCTGCGGATATTTTCTTCTCCGCCGCCCCGCCCCAAATGGATGCCCTGTCAGCGAAAGAATTGCTCATCCCCAACTCCCGCCAGGATATAGTGACCAACCGCTTGGTCTTAATTGCCCCCACCGGGTCTCATTTAAACATCACCAATATGGCCCAGCTCCAAGACACTGCCATCCGTCGGTTTGCCGTGGGTGAATTTCGAAGTGTTCCTGCTGGACAATATGCTGAGCAGGTCTTTGAGACACTGGATATACTAGAGCCCCTGCAATCGAAATTTGTGTTCGGTAACAATGTCCGGAATGTCCTCGCTGCCGTCGAAAGCGGTCATGCTGACCTGGGCGTGGTGTACGCCACCGATGCGGCCCTCTCGCAGCAGGTGAAGGTACTGACCACCGCTCCCCAAGACGCGCATCCGCCCATTGTGTATCCGATTGCGGTGGTCCAAGGCACCGCTCAGGCTGAAGCGGCTCAAACCTTCATTGATTTTCTGCAAACAGAGACGGCCCAGACAACGTTCGAGGAATTTGGCTTTGGCCGCGTTTAGGTCAACCCACGCCTTCCTGTGCATCTATGCTCGATCTCTCCCCCTTGTGGATCTCCTTGAGAATTGCGACGCTTGCCACTGTCGTCACATTCTTTCTGGGGATTGCGGCTGCTCACGGTATGCAACACTATCAAGGCCGTTGGCGATCCCTATTGGATAGCCTGCTGCTGGCCCCCATGGTCTTGCCGCCCACGGTGTTGGGCTTTTTGCTATTGCTGCTCCTGGGTAAACAGGGCCCCCTGGGGTTCTGGTTCTCAGGGGCAGGCATTAACGTCGTGTTTACCTGGTATGCCGCCGTGATTACGGCAACGGTCGTCGCTTTTCCGCTGATGTACAAAACGACCCGAGGCGCGTTTGAGCAAATTGACGATAGCCTGCAACAGGCCGCTCGTACCCTGGGCGCTACAGAAGGGATGGTTTTTTTGCGAATCACGCTGCCGCTGGCATTGCCAGGGTTATTTGCGGGGGTCACCCTGGCCTTTGCACGGGCACTGGGCGAGTTTGGGGCAACCCTAATGTTGGCAGGCAATATTCCTGGGCGGACCCAGACTTTACCGATGGCCATCTACTTTGCGGTTGAAGGGGGCGATTTTCATGAAGCTGCCCTGTGGTCAGCCGTGGTCCTCAGCTTGTCCCTGGGAGGAATTATCCTAGTCAACGGGCTGACCCACCGTCGGTTTCGCCGCCGACCTAGGAGGGCTCAGCGGTGGACAGATGGAGACCCTGGGGATCTGAGCCGCTCCCTGCCTCTGGGGCCAGGGGTTGAGGGTGGAACCCCCTATACCGACTGCTCTCCTCATCTGCGGCTAGAGGTCGATATTTGCAAACAGTTGCCGGGATTTACCCTTGCGGTCAAATTTGTGGCTGATGACCAACCCCTTGGCATTTTAGGGGCATCTGGAGTGGGCAAAAGTTTGATTTTACGCTGTATTGCGGGGATCGAAACCCCGGATACGGGTCGAATTGTGCTCAACGGTCGGGTGCTGTTTGATTCCGAGCGGGGGATTAACTTGGTGAGTTGCGATCGCAAAGTCGGTATTCTCTTCCAAAACTACGCCTTGTTTCCCCACTTAACCGTTGCGCAAAATGTTGCCTTTGGCCTCTACCGACGTCGGCACCTCTCACCAGCTCAGATCAAGGCGGCTATGCGCCAACAACTGAGGGCCATTCATCTAGAGCCGTTGGCCCAACGCTATCCCCATGAGCTATCTGGGGGACAACAGCAGCGGGTCGCTCTGGCCCGCGCTCTAGCGAGTCAGCCTGAAGTACTACTGTTGGATGAACCTTTTTCCGCCCTCGATACCCATCTTCGCAACCTGATCGAGCGACAACTGATCCTCCGGCTGCAAAGTTACCCCGGTATCACCCTCCTGGTGACTCACAATCTAGAAGAAGCTTATCGAATGTGCCACAGTTTGCTGATGATAGACAGCGGCACCGTCATTGCCAACGGACCCAAACATACTATTTTTGAACAGCCCCATACCGTCAATGTGGCTCGCCTGACGGGCTGTAAAAACTTTTCTGCCGCTGTCCCCTGTGGTCCAAATCAAGTAGAAGCGCTCCACTGGCACTGTCAACTTCAGACCCTCGAACCCTTGCCCTCTGAGCTGAGCCAAATCGGCATCCGCGCCCACCAGATTTCCTTTCCTACTCACTCCCCTTCTCCCTCTGCCCCCAATACCTTTCCCTGTTGGCTAGCGGCTACCAGTGAAACGCCCCATCGGATGACCCTCTACTTAAAGCTGCATTGTCCCCCGGCCCATGGGCAAGACTATCACTTGCAGGCAGAAGTATTTAAAGAAAAATGGGCTGCTCTGAAGGATCAGCCCCAACCTTGGACCGTTTATTTGGATCCCCTGCGATTGCTGCTGTTAGAAGACCCTGCGCCGCTGCCTTAATTTTGGCCATCCTGCAATCTCAGTGCTTTTGAAGCAGACAAGGTTACACAACGTTCAACCATGGATGACCGACCAATCCTTGCGTTGGGGACATCACTACTTTGTCATCGGTTCAGCGCAGCAGGGGCCTGGGAAAGTCACTTTTGTTACCACTCACAGACGTTAGCTTTGGTAGAGTCTCCCTTAACTCTTGCAACCGTATCCCAACGACTACCCTCTTTGTTGCCGGTGAGACCTGAATCAGGGGCAATCAAGTTTAGGGTTTTACCGAGGGTTACGAGTACCGATCACGATATTTCAGAATTTAATAATGAAGCATTCAGCCTTTGTGCCATCTCCTCAGGTTGATCAACACTTACCCAACGATCAACTTGCTCAGCACAGCATCTCAACCAGCAATTATCGCACTGGCATGACTGTTGCAGATCTCAAACAGGCATTCCTCGATAATCTGTTTTATGACCAGGGTAAATTTCCAGGACTAGCGACCCAGCATGATTATTATATGGCGTTGGCTTTTACGGTGCGCGATCGGCTCCTACAGCATTGGAACCATACTGCTGCTACCTACACAGAACGGGGATCTAGAACAGTCGCCTACTTTTCCGCTGAGTTTTTGATGGGGCCTCAGCTGGGTAAGAATCTCATCAGCTTAGGTATCTTTGATCAGGTCAAAGAAGCCATCACCGATCTAGGGCTGGATTTTGAGATGTTGCTCGATGAAGAGCCTGAACCAGGGTTAGGTAACGGTGGATTGGGGCGGCTGGCCGCTTGCTATCTCGATTCCCTGGCCACTTTAGAAATTCCCACGTTAGGGTATGGGATTCGCTACGAATTCGGCATTTTTCAACAGGATTTTCAAGAAGGTTGGCAAGTTGAAAAGACGGATAAATGGCTACGCCTGGGCAATCCTTGGGAAATTAAGCGGCCTGAATGGGAAGTAGAGGTCAAATTTGGGGGTCACACCGTGACCTATCGGGATGGGAACAGTCGCTATCGCGTTCGTTGGGTCCCCGATCAGATCGTCATGGGTGTTCCCTACGATACCCCTATTTTGGGCTATCAGACGTCCACCGCCAACACCTTACGCCTATGGACGGCCGAAGCGCCAGAGTCCTTTAACTTTGCCTCATTTAATTCTGGGGATTACTTGGGAGCTGTTTACGCCAAGGTGATCTCTGAAAATATTTCTAAGGTTCTCTATCCTAACGATGATTCCTCCCAGGGGAAACAACTGCGATTAACCCAGCAGTATTTCTTCGTGGCTTGTTCTCTGCGAGATATGTTCAGAATCCTGTTAGGTCAAGGAATACCCCTAGAGCAATTCCATGAGAAATTTGCGGTTCAGTTGAATGATACCCATCCCTCTATTGCTGTCGCTGAGTTGATGCGGCTGCTCGTAGATACCTACCATATGGACTGGGATCAAGCTTGGTCTATCACCCAACGTACCTTTGCCTATACGAATCACACCCTTTTGCCGGAAGCACTAGAACAGTGGCCAGTAGAGCTGTTTGGACGTCTTCTACCCAGGCATTTAGAACTCATTTATGAAATCAATCATCGCTTTCTGGATGAAGTTCGAATTAAATTTCCGGGGGATGAGGCGCGTTTAGTCCGCTTGTCATTGATTAACGACAGGGGTGAACGGTCGATTCGGATGGCCCATCTGGCCTGTTTAGGGAGCCACACTGTCAACGGAGTTGCAGCCCTCCATACTGAACTCTTAAAGCAGGATGTCCTCACCGACTTTTATGCGATGTACCCCCATAAATTTCAAAACAAGACGAATGGGGTCACCCCAAGACGATTTATGGTCTTGAGTAATGCCAAACTGACGCAGCTCATCACTGAAAAGATTGGCGATCAATGGATTAAGTCTCTTGATCAGCTCCAACAACTGGAAGCCTATGCCGATGACGCTGAATTTCAGGAGGCTTGGCGTGAGATTAAGCTGGGCTGCAAACGGGATTTGGCCAGCTTTATCCAGCAGCAAACGGGGCTTATTGTTGATCCTCAGTCTATGTTTGATGTGCTGGTCAAGCGGTTTCATGAGTACAAGCGCCAGCATTTGAAATTGCTGCACATTATTACGCTGTACAACCGCATCAAGGCGAATCCTGATATTGAGATGATTCCCCGTACCTTTATTTTTGGGGGTAAGGCTGCGCCTGGCTACTGGATGGCGAAGCTGATCATTAAGCTCATTAACTCGGTGGCAGACGTCGTTAATCGTGATCCCGATGTTCGGGGACGGTTAAAGGTGGTATTCCTGAAAAACTTTAACGTCAAGCTGGCGCAGCAACTTTACCCTGCCGCCGATCTCTCAGAACAGATTTCCACGGCGGGCAAAGAAGCCTCGGGCACGGGGAATATGAAGTTTTCCCTCAACGGTGCACTCACCATTGGGACTTTAGATGGTGCCAACGTTGAAATCCGTAAGCAAGTTGGCGCAGACAACTTTTTCTTATTTGGCCTGACAACGGAGCAGGTCTATGATCTGCGAGGCAACGGCTATTGTCCTCGACATTATTATGAGTCAAACCCAGAACTCAAACTGGTCATTGATCGCATTGCCTCTGGCTTCTTCTCTAGAGGGGATACAGCGGTCTTTAAGCCCCTGATCGACTCCCTGGTCAACGATGACCCTTATTTTCTCCTAGCTGATTTTCAGTCTTATGTTGACTGTCAAAGCCAAGTGGATTTGACCTTTAGCGATCGCACAGCTTGGACGAAAATGTCGATATTGAATGTGGCTCGAAGTGGATTCTTCTCCTCCGATCGGGCGATTCAGGAATACTGTGACGATATCTGGAGAATTGAACCCGTCAATGTGGATTTGCCCTCCAGCGATCGCGATAGTCCTGCCTCCAAACTGGATGGTTCCCCAGTCGCTCCAAGTTGATGATGCAATGTGTATAGTTAGCAATCCTATGAGTCGATCCCCATCCCACTTTTTTGTGGGGGTGAACTGGGGGTGAGCTGCTTGATTTTGCGAATGGATGGGTTTGCAGTACTTTTGTAGAGGGATGTGGAAGGTCCATCTTCAACAGCCTTGCCAAGAGGGAAGGCAGCCTCGGCCATGGTGGAAGGTAGCTGTTGCGTTCGATAACAGCATCACATCTCATACCAATTTCGTGTGCGTATGAACTACTGGATTTGAATGATTGGCGTAGTTGCAGTGCTTTCGCAGATCAATGCAGGTCATTTTGTGGGGTAAT
>JANQPU010000428.1 GCA_028285315.1 Acaryochloris sp. IP29b_bin.176 | reverse complement strand
GTCCATGTCAATACCATAGAAGGTTTCTGGTCATTACTGCGGTCATGGTGGAGACCCCATAGAGGCATCTCCCAAGAGAAGCTACCGATATATTTGGGGCTCTTTGAATTTGTGCATAATGCCAGAAAAAGGGGGAAAGCCTTGATGAGTAGCCTATTAGGCACCTTGCTTAGCTAACTCCCTGAAACACCGATTGAGCCTTTGCTATGGTAAGCCTTCTTAAGTTTTGCCTATCGTTTGCATTGTTATACCAATAAGTCTCCAAGAGTGTAATTTTGATTAGTGACTAAAGTAGGCTAGGAGAGGATTTCACAGATTTGAAAATTATGCTTGCAGGCACAGTTTGGTATTAGGCTGGCAATCATACTGGATTGAATACTCTGATGCGGAACTCCAAGTGCAGTTATTGAATCTGCTTTAACGGCTAATCAGAGTAATTTCGACCTACTGTTGAATGAGTCTGCCTGGGTGCACAAAACTTTCGTGAGAGGATACTTTCTGCAACAGCTTGGGCTGGACATAAAATGACAGCTTAACGAGACCTCCTCAGCCATGATCGATTTGAATTGATTCGCAACTTCTAATGCCAACACTGATTCTGACACCCCGTTATACAGATGATGCCCAAGCTTTATGGCGTGCCGCAATTGAGCTAGGTTGGGATGTGGAACGTCTGACTCGTTGGGATGTCCCTACTCATGTGCTGGATGTTGAAGAGCCTGTGTTCTATTTGGAAGCACTAATGGCTCCGCTACTGGCTGAGCAATTCAAACTCCGTTTGCTGGAACCGCCAATCGACTGGTTGCCACAATTGCCAGAGCAATATCGTCAGCGTTCAATACGTTTGAGCACTTTGGAACAGGCTCGACAACTGGATACGGCTGTATTCATCAAGCCACCGAACGATAAAAGTTTTCCAGCGCGTGTGTATACCGGGGCAGAACTCCCCGAGGGATATCCCGACGAGACTCCTGTGTTGATTTCGGAGATTGTGCCGTGGGAGAAGGAGTTTCGCTGTTTTATTCTGAATCGAACTTTGAAAACCTTCTCTGTTTATCTGCGGGAGGGAGTGTTGCAACGGGATAATCACTTTGCCCATACACCCGAAGAAGAAGAGGCGCTGCTTGCATTTGTCAGTACGGTGCTAGCAGATGAGACGGTTCAACTGCCTTTGGCAGCAGTCATTGATGTGGGGGTGATTCGCGATCGCAGTTGGGCAGTGGTCGAACAAAATGCAGCTTGGGGTGCTGGAATCTATGGGTGTGAACCTACGCAGGTTTTGGAAGTCCTGAGATATGCAGCAATCCCGGCTTAAGGGTTGAGAGCTTGCTGCTTCCAGATATCGTCAGATTGCAGCGTATAACAACACCGATGGTGGGGCTGTTCACGTAGTTCTAAGTGATCAACCTCATACGGAACGAGTAACAGCAAGCAAAACTCCTCCAAGGGGGTAGAGAGATCGACTGATTTCTGGAAAGCTGCTTCAGACTCACTTTTAGGTTGTCCTCGATGGGGCCATGCAAATTGTGATCGCGCCCCTTCAGACAACGCCAACCAAGTCGTCTCACGCAGACGTAAAAGATCGGCATCCTCCTCCGTGGCCGTTATCACCCTCAATTTCCCAGAAATCCGAAATTGCTCACGGGTTTTTGGGAAATACCAACACAGCACTCCCCAAGGATTCTCAGCAATTTGCTCCACCTTCTGACTGCGCCGATCCGTCACGAACTTGAGCGTATTGCTGTCTTCCAAAAAACCGCGAAACACCACCGTCCGATTCGCAGGGCGATGATTCGCCTGCACCGTTGCCAATTGTGCATATCGGGCATAGGCCAACGACCGATTCCGATGTAACGCCCGACTCAACGGCGATCGCCAAGGGGCTAATTCAGCCATGACGCTCCTTTGACTTCTCAGACTGATGCGCAAGCACCCACTCCACTGCCGCCACCATCACCTCTGACTCATCTATCCAGACGAAATGACTGCTGTTATGAGCCGAGAGCTGTTTGCTCACAGCAGAAAGCTGCATCAAGTCGATATGGATTTTGTCCCGTAATCGGTTGGCACTCCGCAACGGCGTCAACCTCGTTAATAGCGATGGCTTGAAAAAGGACTGGGATTTGATACTAGCGAGGGGTAAATTGCCTAAGTCGTTAGCCTCTTGGAGCTGCCGTCCACTCTGGTCTAAATTCCATAACTCCCGACACATGGTCATCCAGTGTTTAGGACGACAAAAGGAGCGGGTTACGGGCGTTAGCACCGCTGGGGGATACTGCTTCAACTCAGGTTTCATGAGCTTAAAGATGTGGCAGAAACGCAACAAGCGAATAATGCCAAACGCTGACCCCAAAATCGACATTACAAACCCAGAAATAAAGAATAGCTTCAGGGACTTGAGCTGTATAGGCATAGTCAGCATAGCCTTTTCATGGAGACCATAGTGCATCCAACTCCTTGACCACCTGGTCGCTGGTTCTCCGATAAGGACTCTGATCGCTCCAGCCATACCCTGCCCGATCATAGATATAGACTCGTCCTAAAGGGGCCAGTTTTGGCAAGAGTAGGTAGCCTTCAACGCCCCCAAGGCTATGGTCCAACACAATAGTCTGTGGCCCCATACCCAGGGTGTAGAGATGAAGGGCATATCCACCCACATCAATTCGTTGCCCTGGGGGTGGAGTTCGGTTCTCCATTAGGCAAGCAATAATCTGGTAAACCGTCGTGATCGCTAGCAGCAGAGATTGGATTGGAAGCGGCATTGTTAGAGAGGCGGACTAACACAATTTTGGCAGTGAATAGAAGCTGTAAACACCTGCTGATCATGAACTAGTGTATCTGGAGATATCGGATCTGATTGAGCTTTTAGTTCCAGAGGCGGGAAAAGTCTAGAGTTTCCGGTGCTTTGGATATCAGTGGAAACCAATGGCCCACAGGTCCCTGACCTTGCCCAATATCTAAGGCATATTTCAAGGCTTGGGTAACGTAGGTTTTAGCCGCCTTGACGGCAGCGAGTGGGGGTTTGCCTAGGGCAAGATTGGCTGCGATGGCAGCCGATAACGTACACCCTGTACCGTGAGTATTGCTCGTAGCAATGGTTTCTGTCTGAAGGGTTTCCAACTCTTGCCCGTTATACCAAACATCAATCCCCAAAAGTGTATCGCTCATCCCCCCACCTTTGACTAAGACCGCTTTGGGTCCTAAATCGTAGATTTTTTTGGCAGCGGCCTGCATATCTTCGAGGGTGCAAATCTCCAGCCCACTTAGGATCTGAGCTTCGTAGCGATTAGGCGTCAGGATTAGGGCTTGGGGAAGCAGGAGTGTTTTGAGAGTTGCGAGCGCATCTTCTCCAATCAATACCACCCCAGTCCGCGACACCATCACCGGATCGACGACCAGTTGCCAAATCTGCTGTCGCTGAACTGCCGCTGTCACTGCTTCCATAATTTCCGCATTGAGCAACATCCCCGTTTTGGCCGCTTGCACGCCAATATCAGAGGCAACTGCGTCGATTTGAGCCACGACGGCTTCCGGTTGGAGTGCATCTACTCGATTGACGCCTACAGTATTTTGGGCCGTAATACAGGTCAGGGCGCTTGTTCCGTGGACCTGGTGAAAGGCAAAGGTGCGCAGATCGGCTTGGATGCCTGCTCCGCCGCCGCTATCGGAACCTGCAATGGTTAACGCGATTGGAATGGAAGAGGCTCGGTTCGACGGATTCAGATTCATGATGCTTTTGGCTGAAAGGGGTTGAAGCAATTGCGCTAGAAAATCTAGGGTATCAAATCTGGATGTCGGACCATTGAGTGTTTGTCCTGTAAAAGCTGGTTGTCTTACCAAGAGAAGCTTATATTTCTATGCTTACTGCAATTCCTTTTGAGGTGATTTTTTGTGATACGTAGAAGTAATTATTTAGTAATATATTTTTAATCACTAATTCAGGGTTATTTTATAGGTGATTGGTACTAGACTATTCTAAGTATAAGCACCCCCAGATCATACTTTAAATCTGGGGGTAGAGGGTTAATATTATGCTGAGGTTATTGGCAAATGTATGCCTAATTACTTAAGGTTAACCCTTTTCTGATATCAGAAGTTATTCTGTGCTATCGATTTATACCTAAACTACTTTTATCCACGTTCTCCACCTTCGCCGCCTTCTCCACCGTCTCCATTCTTGGAATTTAGAGAATATAAGGCTCCTCCTGTTGCTGTTGGCAGACTGTAGATAATTTGACTTAGCTGTGGATCATCTTGCCCTGGATCTTTGAATACAGTGCCTCTTTGTTCAGGAGTGAGAAGTAGTTTAGCACTGCCAGGAGATTTCAGATGGATATTGGCGTATCCCCTTGCCTCATAAACTGTTTTGTTCAGATCTTCTAGATCTACAAGTTCGGGATTAGGTTGCAATATAAATAGGCCAGTATCATGAGCATCAAGTCCAAGTTCTACTGTTACTTTTTTATCCCCCTTTTTATTGAGGGTTAGGGGTGGGATATTCTGACCGACTATATCAAAGAAAGCTAATGTACTATTGTTTTCTAGAGGGAGTCCCGGAGATAAAGCAATAAATTCAAGCTCTATTTCTACCTTCTTTGTTGAAAGATTAGATATTGATAAGAAATACCCCTGCAATGTGGTTCGGACAATACTTCCAAGGCCGGGTGCAGGCTCAAAAGGGATTTGTGGCCCAAAAAGTAATTCAAATGTTGAAATTTCCATGGTTAGCTACCTCTTATGATTAGTTGTAGGTACAGTGATGTCTTAAGTAAGACAATCTTAAATAACAAAAAAATCTTAATTTTTAATGCTTTATTTAGTGCATATTATGAAAGTGAAGAATATATGCTCAAAACAGAGTCAGCTATTTCAATATATTGGTTTCCTTGGGGGGCAAAATGCCCTCCTATAAATTCATCTGTCAACTCCGACAAATTAAAGAGATGCCTAGCATTTAGCTGATCTTTCAAGAAAACAGAATCATCTTTAGCAATAGGGTCGCAATAAAAGCTGATAAGCCCGCTTAGATTCAATATATCTGCATCTAGTTTGATAATTTCTTCAATCTTTACTGCATTAAGAAATGGTTGGGTGAATGGATTACCGACAGGAATATTTTTATTGCATAGGGTTAGAGTCGTGCTATATTCCGGTGCCATTAGCACAGTAATTTGATTCCGAATGACACGCTCTAGTGAGACATTTGCGCCAGTGATATTGGATAGTTTACGTTGAGCATTCTCTTTCGCTTCCCTCAGACAGTCTAGAGTATCTTTTACATCTTTCTTCTCTTGATCAGTTAAGCATTGACCAACAACCTCAAGAACTTTTTGGTCTGAGGAGTCACTCAAAAGCTCCAGCAGCAATATATATTTACATCCCAAACTATGGCCTAGCCATCGATAATTATATGAATCTAAATAAAAATCTATTAACTTAGGATTGTTATTAGCTTGTTGTACTAGGTAAATAATTGCCTCATAATTTCGTTTTTGTAAATTGACTGCTTCACTCCAGTGATTTACATCAAAAGGACGGAATGGGAATTTATGGATAATTAGAGTATAGCCTTGGCTCCATAAATGCTGAAATAAAGACTGATACGAGCATTTTGGGAAAGAACCAAATATAAAGCTGCCAATAAATTGAATAATACCTTTAGGATTGTCTTTGACAGCAATTAAATATCCATCTAGAGACTTAAAATTAATTTCTTCTTTTGAGCCATTGCGTAAAATTTTATCCATAGCTCATTATTTCTCTAACAAAAGCTAGTGTTCTCGATAGCGAAAAAAAAATTTATACTGATCATTTAGATTACAAACCATCAGCATTTTAGTCGTGGTTTCTATATTTACTATCTATAGAGTCATGAGTACATATGCATGTATTTACATTTTGTAATCATCTAAAGGTAGGCAAATTTATCATGTCTAAGAGGCCATTTAAAAGAGAATCTTTAGGCCGTTAATTGTCGTACGTAGATAGACGCCCCGGTAACCGCTCATAATCTTTACTCAACGGTGATACCAGTTGAGCCAACCAAACGTACGTTCAACAACCCAGCGCTTGGGTAACACCTGAAAGCCTGGAGTCTCCCTTTTGATCACTTCTATGCGCACTTGCTATCCACACACTTGCCGTACCGCTCGGGTAAAGTTCTCTTCCGAGAACCCTTGATCCACCCGAACTACCTCTAGGCGGGACAAACGGCCCCAGTTTTCATCTAATACCACCACTGCTCCCAATCGTTCCAATGCATTTGCTTCCGTCACCAATACTCCAATCAACAGACCTTGGGAATCGACGACGAGGTGGTGTTTGCAGCCTTTGACTAACTTTCCACCATCGCAACCATAGACCAAACCTTTGTATCCAGTTGAAAAATCTTATTATGAGCTTAACTATAGATATGAATAGTTGACTGATTAAGCCTAATCCAGGTCAAATCATGACTTTAGCAGCTTAATCAGATTCGACATTTTTTTGGGATGGGTGCCTGTAGCTAGGCTAACGATCTCAACCCGACCCATTTGGATTTACAATGCCTGCAACGAGACTCAAATAGTCGAAACCTTAAACGGCTATTTATTAAGAGTTGAGTAATAAACGACAATTCAGATTAAATTATCCATTTCTCTAATCCGATCTGCGAAATGAGGACTATTCCCTTTCGAGAGGTTGGTTGCCACGGCTTGTCTGAGGCGAATTTTGTGTATCATTTACGTTTCATTTGTTCCCAAAAAAATTTTAAATAAGGAGGGATTTATGCCTGTTTCACAAGATGGAGTATTAATTCTTGGTGCTGTAATTGGGGCTGCTTCTATGATCGCCTATGTGGTGTGCAGTGTCATGACATAAGGCAGCTATCTGTATTTTCAACATAAAAGATATCTGACGACCCTCTTGAACATTTGAGTTTGGGGGTCGTTTTCTTTATTTTGTTTGATAGAATGGATGACTTCAAATCTAATGCCCCAGTCTTTGTTTCGATATTGAGGTTTCACACACCATAAATGGTCTCCAAGGAATGGCAAGCTGTGACTCAGCCCCTAAAGAACACAGCCATGGCCTTTCGTTATACATCCTTTAATCAGTTCCGCCCCAAGTCCATCTGGGATTGCCTCGACGCAGACTGCGTTTGAGGATCTGGGAGGTGAATCCATTCGCGTCTCGTATGCCTGTCATATCTAAAACCACTTTGGCTTTACCTTTCACCATCTGCAATCGAATGTAGGAAGGACCCGTGTGATCTTGGCCATCAATGCTAATCATGCCAGCCGTGCCTTCACAATTGCGATACTGGGGTTTGAGGGTGCCGATCCAAGTGGCACTAAAGGGTTCCTTGGGAGCGAGGGTGATATTGGTTGCGATCGCACTCAGACTCACCATGCCATCTGTCGCATATCCTCCTTCTTGGTAGGGTTGCCGAGTTTGGTAGGCAATCACCTTTTTAGGACAACCTTGCTCAGGACCATTTACGGGAAAGACCTGCAGCTCAATGGTCTCCGCTAGGGTGGCTTGATGCACCATCAAGCTCAGGGGTAGCGCCAACCCCAAGGACCAATCTCGTTTCATTTTTAACCTCACAGGAATATCGCCGCAGAGCCAACTCTCAGCAGCATCTGCTTCTATCCTGGTTGGTCCCACAGACAAACGACAAGGATTTGCCATAGAACTTGATATAGCCCGCATCCACAGAAGGGCAGCAACAGAGTACGCTGAAAAGACATCCCAGCCCTCGCTGTTCCCCTAAGTCTCCAGATTGATTCATGGCCAATACGCATTCCTCCAACCCCAAAACACTACATCCTCTGACTCAGTTGCTCAAGTATGGGCGCGTCTATCGGTCCCAGATTTGGTCTGCTGCGGCCTGTTCAGTGCTCAATAAGATCTTTGATCTGGCTCCCCCCGTACTCATTGGTGCCGCTGTCGATATTGTGGTCAAGCGCCAGGACTCCCAGATTGCCCAACTGGGGATTACCGATGTCTTTCAGCAATTGCTAGCCCTGTCAGCAATGTCAGCCCTGATTTGGGGATTAGAGTCAGCCTTTGAATATGCCTATGCTCGCCTATGGCGGAACTTAGCCCAGACCATGCAGCATGATTTGCGTTTAGATGCCTATCAGCATTTACAGAATCTGGAGCTAGCCTATTTTGAGGAACGTAGTACGGGCGAGTTGATGTCTATCCTCAACGATGACATTAACCAGCTGGAGCGATTCTTGAATGGAGGTGCCAATGATATTCTTCAGGTGATCACCACTGTGATCATTATTGGAGGGATGTTTTTTGCTTTGGCACCAAGCGTGGCGTGGATGGCCCTGCTACCGATACCTTTGATTATTTGGGGTGCGATCGCATTTCAGAACAAGCTTGCCCCGCTTTATGGCGCTGTACGGGAAAAGGTGAGCTTTCTCAATGGTCGCCTTGCCAATAACCTCAGCGGCATGGTTACCATCAAGAGCTTTACTGCCGAAGACTTTGAAGCCCAACAAGTCAGAACTGATAGCGATGCCTACCGTCATAGCAACAGCCGCGCTATTGCCTTCAGTGCGGCATTTATTCCCCTGATTCGGATTTTGATTTTGCTGGCTTTTATGGCAATCATGCTGTTTGGCGGCATGGAAGTGATGGCTAATCGCTTGGAAGTGGGTATCTATAGCGTCTTGGTTTTTCTCACCCAGCGTCTCCTTTGGCCTCTGACTCGTTTGGGGGAAACCCTCGATCAGTACCAGCGAGCAATGGCTTCCACACAGAGAGTGATGGCCTTACTCGATACGCCGGTTCAAATTCATCCCGGTCATCTCAATCTCCCTGTTCATCAAGTCAAAGGAGAGGTCCGCTTTCAAGATGTGTCCTTTGAGTACTATCCAGGATTACCCATCATCCACAATGTTTCCCTAACGATTCCGGCGGGCCAAACCATCGCCATCGTGGGTTCTACCGGGTCGGGAAAAAGCACCTTAGTGAAGCTGTTGCTGCGATTTTATGAAGCACACACGGGACAAATCACCTTAGACGGTATCGGCATTGAAACTCTACAGCTCAAGGATTTGCGCCAAGCTATTGGCCTGGTTAGCCAAGATGTGTTTCTATTTCACGGCACCGTTTACGAAAACATTGCCTACGGTCAGCCCCACATTGATCAGATTCAAGTCGAAAGAGCTGCCAAAAATGCGGAAGCCCATGAGTTTATTAGCCAGCTGCCCCAGGGGTATCACACCATCGTCGGAGAACGAGGTCAGAAGCTGTCCGGTGGCCAACGGCAACGTCTGGCCATTGCCCGTACCCTGCTCAAAGATCCCCCCATTTTGATTCTGGATGAAGCCACCTCGGCCGTTGACAATGAGACAGAAGCAGCAATTCAACGATCTTTAGATCGGATTACTGTGAATCGTACTACGATTGCGATCGCTCATCGCTTATCTACGATTCGCCATGCCGACTGTATCTATGTCATGGAGCAAGGCCGAATCGTTGAACAGGGTAAACATGAACAGTTGCTAGTCCAGAATGGTATTTACGCTCAGCTCTGGCGAGTACAAACCGGACAGCGAGTTGAAGTATAGGCTCTGTAGCAGTCATTATCAATGTTATTTGCTCCAGGCACTAGTGACTGTAGTGCTGAGCCAATATAAACATCTGCATCCGAACAATCAATTTCCTTGGGCAACCGCTAGCAGGGCTTTCGCCCAAGCCACACGGATGGCTGATTTACTGGTTGCACGAGACACTCGCTCGAGTTCTTGGTGTTCGTCTTCTGAAGAAAACTAGATTGAGACTGTAATCTAATCCTAAAAAAAAGCTGCTGTTTAGATAACAGCAGCTTTTTTATGAATGGGTGACAAGGACTAGCGAATATACTCTTTCAAAACGCTATTGCGGTTAGGGTGACGCAACTTGCGGAGGGCTTTGGCTTCGATTTGACGAATGCGCTCACGAGTAACGTTAAAAATCTGACCGATTTCTTCAAGGGTCTTCATCCGACCATCATCCAGCCCGTAGCGCAATTTCAAGACATCGCGTTCACGAGGGCTAAGGGTATCTAGAACCGTTTCTAGGTCTTCGCGAAGTAAGCTTTTAGAGACCTGATCTTCTGGGGTCTCACCATCAGACTCGATAAAGTCGCCTAAGCGAGAGTCTTCTTCTTTCCCAATAGGGGTTTCTAGAGAAATGGGTAACTGAGCCGACTTGGCAATGAAGCGTAGCTTCTCGATGGTCATTTCCATGCGAGTGGCAATTTCTTCTTCTGTGGGCTTGCGGCCCATTTCTTGGGAAAGTAATTTGGTGGTTTTCTTGATCCGAGAAATAGTTTCGTACAGGTGTACGGGGAGGCGAATGGTGCGGGACTGATCTGCGATCGCACGAGTGATTGCTTGACGAATCCACCAGGTGGCGTAGGTGGAGAACTTATACCCTTTCTCATGGTCAAATTTCTCAGCAGCCCGAATTAAGCCGAGGCTCCCTTCTTGAATTAAGTCTTGGAAAGACAACCCCCGATTCATATATTTCTTAGCAATGGACACAACCAATCTGAGGTTGGACTGCACCATCTTGTCTTTAGCTCGCTGACCTGTATGTAAGCGATGGCGGAACCGATTAAGGGGCATATCGACTTCTAAAGCCCACTCTTGGAGGTGCGGTTCACGCTCTAACCGATCATACAGATCGTCACGAATACGTTCCAGCTCTAGCAAGTCTGCAATTTTACGAGCCAACTCGATTTCTTCATCAGCCCGCAACAACCGGATTCTACCGATTTCTTGTAAATAAAGCCGGATGGAATCTTCTGTGTAATGTTTCTTCTTGGATTGACCACGACGACGAGCAGTACGAGCTTTACCCGTTTTCCCACCTTCATCGGCTTGGTTATCCTCACTAGCGCTACTGGCCGCATCCTCAACCAGATGATCTAAGTCATTAGCTGGAGCTTGGATAGCTTCTAGTACATTATTGGCTTGGGTCATGCCGGATTCCTCAATACTCCCTAATTAAGACGATAGGAGAACCATTTTTACTCACTACAACCGAATCTAACAAATTCAGTTAAGGTTTTGAATTTAGAGGTCGATTCAGCTTGCCCTCAGCAGTATATGCAGGACAATTCAGAGCCAAGACAGAGGACAAAATATAGTCCTGTATTGGGCTTTGACTGCTCGACTATTGCTAAACCTCCACGATTGTAGCCTTTCTCACAAAAACTGGGGGAGTCTGCAACGACTTCCACCGCAATTATGACTTAAACCTTCAAAAACGACATCCCTTGACCTGATTCCTCGAATGCGTTATGGAACACTGGTGAGATCCCCACTGCCGTTTGAGCTTTATATCTCTTAGTAGAGCACTTAATTGATATGGATCACCACAACCCAGTGATCTAATTCACTTTGATAGGGACATGCCATAACCCAGAGAGCGCTAGATGTAGCGTAGAAGGTTGGGATAAGTTCACCAGATTTAGGGATTGAAAGATTGATTCTTGAGTCGGGCCTCAAAGTCTTTCTAGTGACAAAACTTAACTTTTTTTGAATCCCGTTAATGTTTCTTAATGATTAAGATGTCAAAATTTTTGCTAATCAAAGTGACCGAGGTTACAAATATGCAGGTCAGAACAGTTCCACTATTGGAGATTAGAGGGAATTTACAGGGATAGACGTCTTAATCGCAGAGAATTAGTAACGACGCTGACAGAACTGAATGCCATGAGTGCTGCTGATGAGGCCGGACTGAGCAAAATGCCAAATTGGGGGAGAAGCATCCCTGCTGCAACAGGCAGACCAATAAGATTGTAAATCAGCGCCCAAAACAGATTCTGCTGAATTTTTTGGAATGTCGCCCGACTGAGGCGCAAAACGTCTACCAGCCGAAATAACAGATTCCTGTCCCCAGACAGGAGAATAATTTGGGCCGTTTCCATCGCAACATCAGTTCCTCCGCTCAAGGCAATGCCAACATCTGCTTGAGCCAAGGCAGGCGCATCATTAATGCCATCACCGACCATGCCTACCTGGTGGCCTTGATCTTGGAGTTGGGCAATGACTGCTGCTTTTTCAGCAGGTGTTACGCCCGCTTGCACATCTGCTGCCTCTAGACCTAGTTCTTGGGCAATGATATGGGCTGTTTCAGCTTGATCGCCTGTTAACATCTTGATCTGTAGCCCTAGGCATTGCAACTCTTGAATCGTTTGGACAGCATCGGATTTAAGCGTATCTTGAACGGCCAGACCACCTACATAAGTATTAGCAATGGCCAAGTAGATAAGACTCTTGCCAGCTTGGGCAAGCTGTTGTCCCTGCTGTTGATCCTGTTCTGGTATTTCAATCCCACAGCCTTGTAGCCATAGGGCTGAGCCTAGACAAATGAGATCCCCGTTAATTTGTCCCCTGACGCCACAGCCGGGAACCGTCTCTAATGTTGTCGCTGCGAATAGGGTGAGATTTTGGGATTCGGCTTGTTCCACAATTGCCGTAGCGAGGGGGTGTCTACCGCCCTTTTCGATACTGGCAGCCGTTTGTAAAACGGTTTGTGGCGATAGCGGGCTCTCCCAGTTTGCTAGTTCAGGGATACATTCTGATACCCAGTAATTGGTGACCTGTGGATGTCCCGTAGTCAGAGTTCCGGTTTTATCGAATACGAGGGTATCTAGGTGATAAACCTGCTCTAGAACATCGCCCCCTCGAATGAGTAGGCCCCGCTCTGCACCTAAACTGGTGCCCACTAAAATGGCGGTAGGGGTGGCCAGCCCTAATGCACAGGGACAGGCAATCACCAAGACCGCAATAGCGAGTTTTAGTCCTAGTAAAATACTGGCAGCTCTCGAAGCCAGTTCTGCTGGCGCTAAATCTGGTGAATGCATTATGGGAAGCGTGCCTTGGACCATGACTTCTGGCCAAAGATGAACGCCAATGCCGACCCAAAAGAGGAAGGTGAGGGTTGCGATCGCAAGCACGATATAGGTGAAATACCCAGCCACCCGGTCGGCAAATTGCTGAATCGGCGCTTTGCGCGTTTGTGCAGTTTCTACCAAGTCAATAATTTGGGCGAGGATAGTTTGTCTGCCTGTACGAGTCGCTTCTATGGTGACAAGGGCCGATTGATTGAGAGTGCCCGCCACGACTTCATCGCCAGGGACTTTGGACACTGGCATGGCTTCTCCTGTCAACATGGCTTCATTCACAAGGGTATGTCCCTGTAAGACCCGGCCATCTACGGGGAACTTATCTCCAGGCAAAATCTGTAACCAAGCCCCAATCTGTACATCTCGGACTGGAATTTCAATTGACTGCTCGGGCTGTGCATTTGGATTCGGAAGCCATCGAGCTACCATTGGTTGTAACGCCAATATCTTTTCTAAAGAGGCTTTGGTCCGGCCCCTCGCCTGTGCTTCTAACGCCCTCCCCAGAAGAATCAGGCCCACAATCATCACCGGGGCATCAAAAAAGCAATCCCAATGCAATTGAGGCCAGATCACTGCAACCATACTGGCCACATAGGCAGTCCCGCTACCTAAGCTGATCAGCGTGTTCATATTGGGGCGATTGTGTCGTAGCCCTTGCCAGCCCTCCCATAAAATCGGCCGTCCCGGCCCTAATAGGGCTAATGTTGCAAGTCCCCAGTGAAACTGGATACTGGTCAACCAGGATAAATCCAGCCCCGGAATATGACCCAAATGTCCCACACCAGACAGAACGACCAGCACAGTCGCTAATATCAGGGGCTGAATCTCTTTTAGAGACTGTGAGGGCTGGGTTTTAGGATCACTCTCTCGGGTTTGGACATGGCTAGGAAATCCTGCTGTCGTTAAGGCTTGAGCTAATCTATCTGGCTCGGTCTCTTGGGGGATGTATTCAATAGCTGCTTGTTCAGTGACTAAATTTACTACCGCTGTCGCAACTCCCGGCTGTTGCTGGAGACGCTTTTCCACAGCTTGAACGCAGCCTGCGCATTTCATCCCAGAGACGGATAGGACGGCCTGCTGTTTGGAGGAAAGGGGAGAAAGAGAAGTCATTGGTTTCCAGATTGGCACGATTGCCAGCGATTCATGGATAACAGCATGGCATCCATGGCTTGTCGCCGTTGGGTACTAGATTGATTGTATTGATTAAACATGAGACTAAACAGAACAGGCGCGGATTGGGGCTGTTGCAGATAGCCCGTTAAGGTTGATACCCCTCGCATACCGCCACTTTTACTCCATAGAGCTGACACTGGGCTTTGGCCCACAGAATCTTTGGGTAAAGAAGTCTGAAAAGTGGCAGCATGAGGTGACTTGAGAATGCCTTCCCAAGTCTGAATCAAGGCCAGAGGGCTAATCAGATTGTGTCGGGATAAGCCAGAGCCATCAGCCACTGCGTAAGTAGAAGCATCAACCCCTAGTTGTGTTAAGGCTTGCTTCAAGACCATTAAGCCTTTTTCATGGGTGCTTTGTTCTGTGTTTTTTTTAGGGAGGGTTGTTCCTAGGGTTTTGAGCAAGGCTTCGGCATAGAGATTATTACTCTCTTGATTGGTCGCTTTAATTAGAGTTGTAAGAGGTGGAGACTGGATCTGGGTTAAGCGTTGCTCCGATTTGCCTTTCAGGACCGCGTTGCTTTCTTCCACAGAAGAAAGCAACGACATTTGCCCCACCTTAATTTGCTGGGTCGCTAAGATCATGCGAAACCGCCTGAGTAAAAACCAGCCTGGATCCATGACTGCTACCGCTGAGCGATCTGGAGGGGCACCCGCCCGCAACTGTCCCTTCAGTTCAATTTCTAGGGTGTTTCCTTTGAAGCGGCGGACAATTTCTATAAATTCCGGCGCATTTTGGGCAACGGTACGGGTGCGATTGATTTGCCGCCAGGAGCCGATGGGATGAGGGGAAAGCCATTCCACTCGTAAGGGTTGGCCCAGTGCTTGGGGCCAGAGCTTTAGCTCATAGGCATTTTGATTCAAAATTAGGCTATTCACTGGAGCACCATAACCTGCTTGCAAATCTTCCCACGCCCAAGAGGGAACAACCGCTGGGCCTTGAAAATATGTATCGTCCCCTAGCAGATGATTGATTTGACGGATGCCCTTTTGTTTAAGTTGGGTGGCAATTTGCTGTAATTGCTGATCAGAAAAGCTCGGATCGCCCCGTCCGAGAATTCGCAAATGGTCGAGGGTAGGTCCTGTCCCAGCACCATAAATGTCAGTCCGAATCCGAAATTGAGGTCCCAGTCTCGTCAAAGCCGCCGCTGTGGTCATCACCTTTGTGGTAGAAGCAGGGAGAAAATAGCGCTGGGCATCCTGAGTGTAGAGGGGTTGGGAGGCATTGAGGGGCTGAATGGCAATACCCAAACGAGCTTTGCTGAAAAGGGGCTGAGCTGCGATCGCATCCACGTCTCGCTTCAGTTGAGCCACACATTGAGGGTTGAGAGAAGGAGCGCCTTGGACACTGGCGAAGGAGATGCTGACTATCCACCCGACCCATCCCCCTTTAAGACTGTTATGTAGAGACATGCCATGCTCCCATTATGCTAGGAGTCAGCTTAACGTGAATTGAGAAAGGGGCTATTGTCCCTTCAGGCCGACTTTAGGATTGGCGTCCTGAATTATTCCTGAGTCTGCCTCCATTTAGAATAGAAGGAGGACAACCCTAGGGAATCATGGATGCTGCATTACCACCCCTCATTCAGCGGATGCTGCAACCGGATTTCTATCCCCATCCGGTCCAATCCCCCGTGCAACTTTTACAAACCCATATTTCCTATGTGTTCTTAACGGGTGACTTTGCCTACAAAGTTAAAAAGCCAACCCAATTTGGGTTCTTAGACTTCTCTACCCTGGAGCAACGAGCCTATTTTTGTCAGGAAGAACTGCGGCTGAACCGCCGTCTTTCTCCCGACCTATATCTGGCAGTCCTGCCGATCTACGAAGACGGAACCTATTCTTTAATACCACCGTCCCATCCTCGATTTAAGATTGTTGACTATGCTTTGCAAATGCGACAGTTTGCTCAGGAGGGGTTGTTTAGTCATCTACTGAATACGGGCCAGTTAATGACAGCCCACATGCAGCGCCTGGGCCAATTGGTTGCTCACTTCCATGCCACTGCTGCGACTAGCCCAGAAATACAGGCAAATGGCACCCTAGAGGCCCTTCAAACCGTGGATGAAGGGAACTACACTCTTGCCAAAGCGTTTATTGGTGAGTCCCAAACCACGGACCAGTGGCAACAAACCCGAAGATTTACCCAGCATTTCTGGCTGGCTCATCCAGACTGGCTGCAACAGCGAATCACTCAAGGCAAGATTCGAGAATGCCATGGTGATTTGCACTTAAATAATGTCTGTCTATACCAAGATCAGATTCAAATCTTTGATTGCATCGAATTTTGCCAGGAATTTCGCAATATTGATGTCATTTATGATGTGGCATTTATGGTGATGGATTTAGACTTCCATGATCGACCTGATTTAGCCAATGTCTTTTTGAATACTTATTTGGAAAATACAGGGGATTATGAGGGGGCTTTGTTGTTACCCGCCTACTTGAGTATGCGAGCGACGATTCGCGGCAATGTGAATAGCATGACGGCCCAGAATGCGGCATCCTCAGAGAGCAATTCCTCGAAAAAATCTCACTGGCAAAAGGCTAAAGATTACTTTGCCTTAGCCCATCAATATACTCAGCCCCGACAGGGACAGATCATCCTCATGTCAGGTTTGTCGGGATCTGGGAAAAGTACTGTGGCTCGTCGTTTAGCCCCTCAACTCAATGCCCTTCATATTCGTTCAGATGCGATTCGGAAACACTTAGCTGGAGTGCCTTTAGATCAATCGGGTATGGGTCAGAACAACATTTATAACCCGGCTATGACCCAGCAAACTTACCAACGCTTGGCTGAGCTAGGAGTGTCCTTAACCCAAATGGGATGGATCGTCATTTTAGACGCTAAGTACGATCGAGTGACACTGCGGGCGGAGGTGATGAGCAAGGCAGAATTGGCTCGAATTCCGGTACAGATTTTGTACTGTACAGCACCTGTGGAGGTGTTGCGATCGCGTCTCCAAAGCCGTCAAGGAGATATCTCGGATGCAACGCCGGATCTCTTATCAAGTCAACAACAAGCGTTTCAAACCTTTACGACTGAGGAAAAGCCAAAGCTGACTCAGTTAGCGACCGATCAAGATTTAGACGCTCAATTAACATCTTTTTGCAACCATCTCGCCAAAAAGGATAATGTCAGGTTAATCTGAGGGCAGTAGAAAGCAAAAAAGATTATAGTTCAGTCAAAGTGTAAATCATCATTTAGCACTTTGCTGGCCCAACTATTGCATATCTGAAGGCGGGGGGGAAACGCTCGAATGCAGTAAATAAAAAGGACGATTATCCCTGTGGCAAACACGGCCCACCTCCGATTCATCAAGCGCGGAGTCAAACATTGGAATAATTGGCGAAAAGAAAAGTTTTCTGATCAACCCGATTTGTCTGAAGCTGACCTCAGTGGATTAGATCTACGAGGGGTCAACCTGATTGGTGCGAACCTCAGCTATGCGAATTTAACGGGCACAGATTTAAGCGGTTCCTATTTGAGCGTTGCCAATTTATCCCATGCTTATCTGAGCGAAGCGAAGCTGACAGGTGCCAACCTCGGTAAGGCCAATTTAGAAGCGGTCGATCTGAGTTTTGCCAATCTGGAACAAGCGATTCTCATTGAAACCCGTTTAGCAAAAGCGCTGTTAGTAGAAGCCAACCTGACCCAGGCCGTCCTTAACTTTGCAGATTTAAGCCGAGCCAATATTAGTAAGGCCAATCTCCGTAAAGCTCATCTGATCAAAGCGATCCTTCTGGAAGCTAACTTAAGTGATGTCAGCCTCAAGGGGGCTAATCTTAACCGAGCGCTCTTGAGTGAAGCCGATTTAACTCGAGCCAATTTGAGCAACATTAATCTGAGTAAGGCAGATCTCAGCTTTGCGAGGCTGATTGAAGCGGATCTGCATGGTGCTAATCTAAATGGCATTATCTTGATTGAGGCCAATTTGCGAGGGGCGAACCTCCAGGGCAGTACTTTGAAAAAAGGGCAACTCTGTCGAGCTAATTTGGGTGGCGTAGATTTAAGCAACGCTGATATTAAGAGCACTAACCTGAGTGACAGTGATTTGATCAACGCAAATCTTAGCAAGGCTTTGCTAGTCGATACAAACTTAAGTGATGCCCAGCTAGCGGGTGCCAACTGCCATAAAGCCAGCTTTCTCCATGCCAATCTTAATAAAGCCAATTTATGTGAGACCAACTTAACGGCAGCTGATCTCAGAGAGGCGGATTTGCGGAAGGCCGATCTGACCCGTAGCCAGCTCCAGGCGGCTAATCTATCAATGACAAATTTGACAGCGGCCTGTTTGGAAGAGGTGAACCTGAACCGGAGTACCAAGTTTGACCACACGATTTGCGAACATATCTATTTGAAACGGCATGAACAAGATCGTCAGCCCAGTCATGGCAAATTTTTGGCGGGGGAACTCGCACAACTGTTATGGATAAGTGCGGAAACCATTAATCTCAATTTTCACAATGGGGTGAATTGGACGGCTTTTGCCAATTCCCTGAAACGGATTCAACGTAACTATCCCCAGGCCCAAATGGGAATTCAATGTATTGAACATAAAGGGAATGGTGTCATTCTTGTTAAGGTTCATACTGCCCCGAATGTAGATCAAGAAAAAGTTCATAAAGAATTAATGCTGGCTTACGTCAACACTCGCCGCCAGATCAATGAACAGCAGAAGGATCAGGGCGTCGGTAAAGTATCCACCCAAGAATCCTTGCAGTTACAAAATCCTCAGGACATTATTAATAACTTGTTTGATTTACTCAATCCTGCGTTTAGTTCTCTGCCTTAAATTGCTGCTGCTATCTATAATCTATGAGGCGTTTGCTGTTGTGAGACGCTTACAAATGGAAATTAGACTTAATTTTTGTGGGCAAGTCAGCTCATCGCCAGTGACTTACGCAGCCTGGCCCCAGTGGTAAGTCAAGTCATGAATTTTGGGAGGCGGAGCATTGACAGAAGTCACTTCGTAAAGCTTGGGAATTTTTCTGCTGTTATAAACTCGAAATTCTTTCTGAATAGTGGTAAATGCAGATCGAACCGCTTGATTGAGGACGACGGAACCTTCGGCATCTGAAATGGAGCGATGAAACGTGCCAGGTGGAATTCGTAAAATCTCTTTACCTGCTTCTAGCCTGACAATATGAAACGGTGTTTCCCATCGGAAATTAACAAGATAGAAAGTTCGGCCACCTGACAAGGCTAGTAAATTATCTTCTTGGTGGGGGTGAAGATAAAACTGCCAGAAATTGTCTGTTGTGTTATTGGGACTAACGGCTGGGCCTTCGTGATAAACCAAATCTCGAGCGTTGGACTTGGGAATCGTGATATCAAAAAAACGAACTTTGGGAGTGTCCCGGAACCTCTCATAGGAGATCAATTCAAACATGGATTTATATCTGGGTATAAGTCAGACTGCGACTGAGAAAAACAATTTTTATGAGGGAAAGGCAATGGGTATTTCTAGACACTCAATGAACAGCATCACTTTACATATATTCATGCTTCTTTCGATAACAGAAAGTAGCAAATTACACAATTTTTGAATTGCGTAAATCGCATTAATTCGTTGATTTTTATGCATAACAGCTAGGGATCTTCCTGGATGGAACTAATGGCTCGCTTGATGGGTGAGATTGGTATGAGTTGACATGAATGCTCTCTGCAGTAGGAATGTTGCGACTAGACGTTTAGTCGAAGGTTCAATTTGCCCATACTAAGTACAGTGTTTACTCAGATTTAGGATTAGACGTAGCGTGATTGCCCCCTCCCTTGAGATCCCCCATTTATTAATTCAGACTGGGAGTAATTGCGAACCCTTTGAATTTCAATCAGGTTTAGAGTGGACGGTGGGACGGCATCCCAGTAATCCGATTCAACTCAGCGATCGCTGTTCGTCTCGCCAACATGCCAAGCTGGTTCGCTTGCAAAATCAACATTTTTGCTACGTGGATCTCAACAGTCGCAATGGCTCAAAACTGAATGGTCAATCGGTCAAGCAACCTGTTTTGCTCCAGCATGGTGATCGAATCAAGATTGGGGATGCCCACCTGATTTTCCAAGATAGTCCGACTCAGCGGACGACGGGTAACGGAACGCCTGATCAGGCTCAAGTCCTACTCATACAAGCAGATGCGCTGCAAGGCAAGATCTGGCAGGCGGTTTTGAGATCACAAACCATAGACAGTTTCTGGGGATCTGCTGAAATTGATCTGAGAGCCTACTTACCCAGACGAGTCGCCGCTGCTGCATTGCCTCAACTACTGGTGCTTGATACTCAAGTTCTGGGTGCTCAAACCTATGAAGTATGTGCTTGGTGTGTTCAAACCTTTCCCCAACTGAAGATTATTGTGAATAACAGCCAGGAACGCCAAATTCTGATGTCTGAGCGGCAAAAAGCAGCTCAAGCAGGCTGCTTAAATTGGTTCCCAGCCTTTCGAGAGCCTAAGCTTTTGGATAACGTTGCTGGCATTGTGGTGCAAGTGAATGGGGTCATGAAAACCCTAGGCGGTCACCTGCGCCAAGATAAGTTGTTTGCGGCCTTAAAGTCCTTTGAGCAACTTCTGGATGAAGTTGAACGTTTGCAACCACCCCCCAAGCCCTTTCAGCAGCCTCACCCCGCTCAGTCCTCCAATGTATCTGGCCAAAATGGAGACTCAGTAGATCTAACCCAGATCAGCAACCAGCGCTAACTCAGCCTGTAGAAAGTCAATAAATTGGCGAGCAGTGCGACCGGAACGGCCATTGTGCCGAGTAGCCCATTGCAAGGCCCGAAATTTCAGATCTGCCTGGGCAAGAGACAGATGGGCTCTGTCAGCAAGGTGAAACACCATTTTTAAATAGGTGTCTTGATTAGCAGGGAGAAATGTGAGAGTCAGACCAAAACGATCGCTGAGGGACAACTTTTCTTGGACCGTATCCCAAGCATGAATTTCATCTCCATCCTTCGGGTGGGGGCGATCCTCAAAGAATTCCCGAATCAAATGCCGGCGATTGGATGTGGCATAGACAATGACGTTATTGGGTTTCGCGGCTACATTACCTTCTAGGACCACTTTTAAGGCTTTATAGCTTTCTTCGTCTTCCTCAAAGGATAAGTCATCGACAAAGATGACGAACTTTTGTGGACAATTCTGTAATCGTTCCAAGATCTGGGGCAGCTCAATTAACGCAGATTTTCGGACTTCAATGAGACGCAAGCCCCGATTTTCATAGAGGGGTAAGAGTGCTTTAATCATGGCTGACTTACCAGCTCCTCGACTGCCATAGAGCAGAATATTGAGGGCTGGATATCCCCGAAGCAGGGCTTCCGTATTCTTCAGTAACTGATCGCGCTGATCTTCATAGCCAACCAGTTCGTCCATTGCAATTTTATCTGGATAACGATGGCCTTGGAGTTGGCCTTCATGCCAGCTAAATGTCCGATATTGAGCCATGAGCCCACAGCCAAATTGGCGATGATACTGGGCTAAGGCAGGCAATGCATCGGCCCAGTGGTCATATCCTTCCAGGGGCGAAACGGTTTGGGACTCATCGGTTTGAGGGGGGGTAGGTAGTGAAGGGAGGGCAGGTCCCCCCATTTGCGCAACGGCTTTAACGAGGTCTTCTCCATTCCACTGCCAGAATTGCTGTAAAACGGTCAGATCATAGCGGGCTGCCTCGACCAGTTCAGCAGGGAGTTCCTCCAAAGGAGAATGCTGAACCTGCTGAGTGAAGGGATTGTCAGACTCCAGCACCCGTTGTACTAAGTGATGCTGCCAATTTTGTTGAGTCGCTGACAGGGTTTTAAATAGCTGCCCATAAGCCCATAGAATCAGGCATAGATCCTGTTTGGGCTGTTGTAAGGCATTTAAAACTGAAACAAAGGCTTGACCTACCTCATCCTCCCAAACGGATGAATAGAGCAACAGTGAGGCTACCTGTTGTTCGAGAAAAGCCCATTTAGGTCCAGGAAAAGCATTGGGTTGATCGGATATCAAAGCAACATGAGGAATGTGTACTGCTTCAGTTTATTTCACTCTGTTGTGCTGATTTGCGCGAGGTGTCTGCATAGGTTGATGATTGATGGATGAGACTCAGAATCTATGATTCATAGGTTCCAGCAACTTGTACTAGGGGGTAGCTGCCAAATACTTTGAGGACTTCGGTGTGAGAGGTCAATTCATCCAAAGCCGATTGAAAAAAGCTGGTATGGAGGTCAGCCTCTGCGTCCACGAAGAACACATATTCGCCTAAAGAGCGCTTACTGGGGCGAGATTCAATTCGACTGAGATTGATGTGCCGATCATTGAAAATCTTGAGGGGCTGGAGCAATGCACCAGGGACATTGGCAGGCAGGCTGAAGGCTAAAGATGTATAAACAGGGCTGCCTTCTGGTGCACTAATTGGGTTGGGAGTGCCTTTTTGGCTAACAATCCAAAATCGAGTGCAGTTATCGGGATGATCTTGAATAGACCGCTGTGCAATCGGGAGTTGGTATAGCTGGGCGGCGCGTTCTGATGCGATCGCAGCAATAGAACCTTCCTCATCCACATAGTTCAGCGCATCCGTCGTGGAACTGACCGGTACCAACGTGGCTTGGGGTAGCGTTTTTTGTAGCCAAGTTTGACATTGCCCTAGGGCTTGAGGGTGGGAATAAACTGCTTGAATAGATTGTAACTGTTGGCTTTTAGCGACCAGGATATGTTCAATGGGCAAAACCAAAGCTTGGCGAATTTGCAAACTATCCAACTGCCAGAGGGTATCTAAGGTAATGGACACACTTCCTTCAATCGAGTTTTCAACGGGGGAAACGGATAGTTTGGTGTCCCCTGATGCGGTTGATTGTAAGGCTTGAGCAATACTGGGACAGGGACAGAGAATGGGCGTTGGTTGTTGAGTTAATTGGGTATACCAATCGGCATATGCGATCGCAGCTTGTTCTGCATAGGTTCCTGCAGGCCCAAGGTGGGCAATAGATAGCGACATAGACACCCCTGATCATTACAGATAGTTTATCTGGGTTGATTGATGTTCTTGTAGGTAATCTCCCCACGAATAGGCCAAAGAAATGTAAAATTACCTTAACAGTCCCGTAACGTTCCCGTTTATGCAACTTAACTTTGCAGCCTCCCATTCCGTTTTAATTTCAGTTCCAGACGCATCTGTGCCCATTCAGCACTATTTACGTCAGCCCCAGCGCTTGGTATATGCCCTCACAGATCGCAGCCGAGTTGAGCGTCTCGCTGCTGACTGTTTTCGTCTAACCATGCGTCCGCGAGAATTTCTGACCATGAGTTTTCAACCTGTTGTTGACTTGAAAGTATGGGCAGAACCTAACGGTACCGTGCATTTACGGTCTGTTGGTTGTGAAATTCGTGGCATCGAGTATATCAATAACCGTTTTGACCTCAACTTAGAAGGCAAGCTATATCCCCTCCCTGCGAACGGTCCAGCACAGCTCATGGGTAAGGGCGATGTCCGCGTGAGTGTTGAGCTGCCTCCCCTATTTTGGATGACCCCTCAACCCATTTTGGAAGCAGCGGGACAGCGGATTCTGCAAGGAATCTTCTTAACCTTTAAACAGCGGCTTGGACATCAGCTGGTCGAGGACTATTTAAAGTGGGCAGGAACTTCGCAACCCACTGCGATGGATCCCATTCAGAGCTTATCTGCTAACCCATCGACCTTCTGATATTTCTTGAAGGTCGTGCACTCGATTGCGCTCTTGTTGCTTGGCTCGGTAAAGAACAGTATCAGCGGTTTTGAACGGCTCGATCTGGGGCCGTTAGGTGTTTGGGGTTAAAGGGACCAACATTTGTACAAAGCTGACAGTCATGGTTTTGGCGGAGAATTGTTGGGGATTAATCGATTGTCGACCGCTATCTGCTGAGCTGGATTTGAGGAAATAGCCTGCATACAGAGAAGATTCACGCATCTTGATTTGAGAGTTTTTCCCTAGAATTTGAAATAGCTAGAGAGTCAACCCGGACTGGCTTTTGGAGTGGAACGTTTTGTGATGATCAGTAGAGAAAAATAGGGCAATTCCAACTCAGGGTATTGCTCAAGATTCTGATAGATTTCTTGTTCTGTAGTACTAGCTCGAACCACTACATAACTAGTCTGTAACAGGTTATTTTGTTGTAGAATTTGCCAAACTGCTGAATAAATACTGCTCACCTTGAGCAAAACGACAACATCTGCCCAAGTTAAGGCTTCTGCTAAATTTTCTAGCCTTTGTAGCGTCGGTAAAATAGCTAATCGATCACGTTGGCAAGTGAGTGGAATATCCAGGGCAGCTGCTGCAGCCATGGGTGAGCTGATGCCAGGAATGCGCTGGATGATGGCCTGTGGATAGAGACCAGCCAATGTTTCAGCAAGATAGGTGAAAGTGCTGTAAACACCTACATCTCCTTCACAGGCAAAGGCAATGTCTTGCCCCTGGGAAAGATGCTCCCAAACGGTGAGGGCTGCTTGCTGCCAGGCGTTGTGAAGTTGTTCGGGATCCTGAACGTAAGGAAAAACTAAAGGTAACTGATGCTGTGATGATAACCAAGGAGTAATAATTTGCTCGGCAATCCCCTGCTTGCCATGCAGACCCGCAGGATAAGCAACAATAGGGCATTGTTGTAAACACCTTAGACCTTTGATACTGATTAATTCTGGATCGCCCGGTCCTACACTGATTCCATATAGTGTGCCAATCTGAGGGGATGTTACCAAAATAGTCTGTTGCTCAATAGTGATAATAAAGTGACGGTTAACCACAGGGGTTTGAGTTTATAGAGTATCTTATTGGCTTGCTGATCCAAATTGGAGATGGAAGTAGGATTGTGGTGTTGGATAGTCCCTGACGAACAAGATTCTAGGTTGTGCTTGCAATGGTGTTCATTGATGCCTCTCGCTACGCGTTTTCCCATCAGGATCAATTGATGGAGGCGATCCAACAACATTTATGGTTGATCAGCGTGCCTTTAGGGATAGCGATTTTGGTTGGAGGATATGTGGGCTGGCAATGTGCGGGTTGGTCTAGGCAGCAGACTGCCAAGCTATGGATAGTGTTGCTGCTGAATTTTTTTAATGGCCTTCGCGTTATTCCTAGTCTGACCATTTTATTTTTGCTCATTCCGTTATTGGGGCTAACCTTTCAGGCAGCAGCTTTAGCCCTTTGTGTGTTAGCAATACCACCCATCTTATTAGCCACAGAAGTGGGCTTTAGAACGGTTCCGATCGCAATTCGAGAAGTGGGATTGGCGATGGGAATGACCCCTTGGCAATTGTTTTGGCAAGTGGATTTTCCTCTGGCATTGCCCGTTGTCCTGGCAGGAGTGAAAACAGCGACGCTAGAAGTGATTGCGAGTGCGACCTTAGCAGCTTTTATTGGTGCTGGAGGGCTGGGCTCATTTATTACGCTCGGGTTTGCGCTGAATGAACCCGCCATTTTGCTAGTGGGAGCCATCCCCGTTGCAGGTATGGCTCTTGTTGCCGAGGGGCTTTTGAATGGCTTTCAGCAGTGGTTTCGGCTGCCATCTTAAGTCATGCATGGATGGTGCCATCAGGCATAGTGGCCCCTTTCAGTAAGGCTTCATAGGGATTGGCCCGACAAAGGTTAGCTCGATACAAATTGGCTCGACAAAGGTTGGCTTTACGGAGATTCGCTTCTAGGAAGTTGGCTAAGCCTAGATTGGCTTCAATCAAATTAGCCCCTTCTAAATTGGCCTTGTTGGCGTTAGCCATGTAGAGATTCACCCGCATCATATTGGCTTGAAAATAATCGGTGAGAGAGTTTTCTGTGGCTTTGAGATTGGCACCAACCAGACTCGCTCTGCGGATGATGGCTTTGGATAAATTAGCTTTATGACATTTGGCTTGGGATAGATTTGTTTTGTACAAATCAGCCCCTTCTAAGTTGGAACATTCAAGATTAGCGGCTTCTAGATTGGCATGAATCAAATCAGCCATTCGTAAGTTAGCGCCGGGTAGACTGGCTCGATGCAAGTTGGCTTGTCGCAGATCGGCCCCTTCTAGGTTGGCATAAGCTAAATTAGTCTGATCCAGATTGGCATATTCCAGGATATACCCACTTAAGTTGGCCCCTTCTAGGTCGGGGCGAACCAAGAGGTTCTGGGCTCGCCAATTATTCCACGCTTCTATGCCTTGCTTGATCAAGTTGAGATGTTCTGCGTTAGCCATTAGCTAGGACTTTCTAGTTGAGGAGGGCAAAGATAGCGCAGGATGTTGGTGAATTAATGCTTTTTTTTCCTAGAATAACTGGTTTCAATCAGTCCAGACTTGAGAGGTTCGCCTATTTCACGCTCCATACGGATGATTTTGCGCGTTAAGTACTCAATGGTTTGGCGTTTAATCCACCCACGCTCAACGAGGATATCACCAAAACGCATGCCTGTGGCTTCTTGATCATTTAAGGCCACATCGACTTGAGATTCGGAGAGTAATCCAGCGTCAATGAGATAACTCCCTAAACGTTTGGTTAATGGATCGTAGGACAGCATAAAGGGTACTATTTGAAGTGAATCGACGTCAATCAACAAGTTTCTGACCTGAAACATTTCTCATCTTTTGCAAGGAGAAAGGTCGGTATTCTTAAACTTAAAATACCCCTTTGCCCGGATAAAAAGATCAAATAGACCCAGTTCTATCAGTGTTCAGGAGTAGCCATGTTGGCTCAATGGACTTCATTAAACGCAACCGACTTGAATTAAAGGCCAGTTAAGGCTGCATCCATAAATTCAACGTTGGCAGTGACGGATTGAACATCATCGAGATCCTCTAGTGCATCCATGAGTCGAATTAGGGACTTGGCTTGGTCAGGATTTGCGATCGCAACTGATGTCTCCCCAATCCAACGTATTTCAGCATCTAATACCTGGAAAGCTTGGGATTTCAGTACTTCTGTCACGGTTTCTAGCATCGTTACGTCTGTACTGACTTCAGCAATGGTTTGGTGATCTTCTTCCACAAATTCGTAGGAGTCTGCCCCTGCTTCTACCAAAGACTCTAGCAGTTGATCTTCATCGACCGGTCCGAGGACAGAAATAATACCTTGTTGATGAAACATCCAGCCCACACACCCGGTTTCACCCAAGTTACCACCGTACTTATTGAATGCAGCCCGCAGATCAGCAGCCGTGCGATTGCGGTTATCGGTCATTGCCTCAATTAAGAGGGCCACTCCGCCAATGCCATACCCTTCATAGCGAATTTCTTCCCACTGATCTCCGTCTGCATCCAACTGGCCTGATCCTTTGGCGATGGCCCGTTCAATATTTTCATTCGGAATGCCAGCTGCTTTGGCCTTATCAATGGCGGATCGCAATTGGAAATTGCCGTTAGGGTCAGCAGAGCCATGTCGTGCTGCCACAATAATTGCTCTGGAGAGACGGGCAAACACTTTCCCTTTTTTGGCATCCACCCTAGCTTTTTGTCGCTTAATGTTGGCCCATTTACTATGTCCTGCCATGGGGAGATGAAAGAATTAGTGATGTCGAAGCATTTACGACTCTCATTATGGCACTGCCCAGACCCTTGCATAAGGCCGCTCAATCCTGCAGATTTATTCCTTGAGGAGCAGATAACGCCATCAGTCTTAAGGGAGATCACTTGCCTAAATGTGACTAGGGAGCCTTTAGACCAGAATGTTGGTTGAATGACGTCATCAGTAGGCGAGGTTAAGGGATAATGGCAGAATGGGTAAATCCGATGGGTAACCTACGATTACAGTTACCTCTTTTCCCTGGTGGGGAAGAGGTTTGTTACTGCCATCTCTGTGTCAACCTGAGGATTCAGTTATACCACTGAAAACATGTGTAGGGAATGCAATTGGAGCAAATGCAGCTAATTTCTGAGCAACCCCAATCTTTACCGATATTGGGACTGGCTGTCGATATTCTGCCGGACTATGTGCAATGGTTGGCAGCTCGAATTGCTCGGGCACAAGGACTCCACGTCGTCACTTTGAATGCTGAAATGACGATGCAGGCGCGTGAAAATCCTAAGTTGGCCCAAGTGATTCAAGATGCAGGGCTCGTCATTCCAGATGGTGCTGGTGTGGTCATGCATTTTCGCTTGCGCGGGCGCAAAATCAATCGTTGTCCTGGGATTGAAATGGCCGAAGCGCTCTTGCAAGCGTCTGGAGAGAAATCTTGGTCATTTTTCTTCTATGGCGGAGAACCAGGCGTCACTGAGCAAGCGGCCCAAAAATGGCAACAACAACAACCCACGATCAATATTGTTGGGACGCAGCATGGTTTCATTTCTGGTGAAGAAATGGAAACTTTTTGCCAGACTCTAGCGCAACTCCAACCCCAAGTTATTTTTGTGGGTTTGGGTGTTCCCCGGCAAGAATTCTGGATAGCTGAGCATCGCCACTTGTGCCCCCATGCTATTTGGGTGGGAGTCGGTGGCAGCTTTGATATCTGGGCAGAAACAAAAACCCGTGCACCGAAATGGCTCTGTGATAACAACCTGGAATGGGTTTATCGCCTATATCAGGAACCTTGGCGTTGGCGGCGTATGCTGGCGTTGCCGCAGTTTGCCTGGTGCTCTTTAATCGATACCCTGAGTTAAATAGCTATGACCCAAGCGACTTTTTCTACCCCTACCATGTCTTCGACTTTTCAACGATTGCAGGCCCAAGTTGAAACTCCGGTCAATGCCCATTACACCGTACAGTTACGGAGTGTTTGCAAGGTGTATCCGCAGACGCGGTTTAGTTTATTGGATATTAACTTGACGTTGAAGCAGGGTGACTTCCTGTTTGTGACAGGGGCCTCCGGTGCGGGTAAGACCACGCTCATGAAATTGATTTATGGGGCTGAACAAGCGGATCGAGGAGAAGTGCGAGTCGCAGGGACGAATGTTGGGTTGCTCAAGGGCAATCGGCTGTCCCACTTGCGACGGAAATTAGGGGTGGTTTTTCAAGACTATAAGTTGATTCCCCGCTGGACTGTGGCTGAAAATGTGGCATTTGTGTTGCGATCGCAAGGCGTTCCCAAAGCAGAAATAGACCGACGCTTGTATCCCACTCTGAAACTGGTGGGGCTTCAACAGCGGGCCGATTGTTTCCCCAGTCAACTGTCTGGAGGTGAGCAGCAGCGCGCCAGTATTGCGCGGGCAATTGTCGGTTCTCCCAAATTGCTATTGGCGGATGAGCCGACGGGTAATTTGGATCAAGATAATGCATTACAAGTATTGGGGATTCTGAAGAAGCTGAATAGTCTTGGGATTACAGTGGTGGTGACGACCCATGATATGGGACTGATTCAAGCCGTGAAGGCCCCCGTTGCCCAACTTGATCAGGGCCGTCTACAGGTGGTTCCCGCAGAACAGGTGATCTAATGCGTTCTCATCCGTTCCAAGTTCCAGAACAACTGAAGCTGGCGGCGACGAAGCTGAGCTACTTATTGCAAGAAACCGGGCGAGGGTTGCAACGAGGTGGCTGGATGAATTGGGCTGCTATCAGTACAGTCACGGTGTTGCTCTTCTTGCTGGGTATCAGCTTACAAACCTCTTGGCAAGTGAGCGGCTTGCTCAACAATTTAGGGTCTCGGTTTGAGGTGGCTGTATATCTGCAGCCAGATACAACAGGTGAGCAGCTTAAATCCTCGATTGCGCAATTTCCCGATGTCTCTAATATTGAAGTAATTTCGAAGGATCAAGCCTGGAAAGATCTGCTCGCTGATTTAGGTACCACAGATATTGCTGGGGCCACGGAAGGATTAGGCGAAAATCCGCTGGTCGATGCCCTCAAAGTGCAGGCTAAATCTGCAGTAGCAGTTCCCGCTTTGGCTAAGAAAATTGCCCGTTTACGCGGGGTGGAAACCGTTCAGTATTTAGATGAAGCGCTTAAACACCTCACGCAGCTGAATCGGGGCTTTAGTCAGATCAGTTTAGGGGTCGTAGCGCTGCTTACTTTGACTGCGATCGCAGTGATTACAACAACGATTCGACTGATCGTCGTTGCGCGCAACCAAGAAATTGAAGTCATGAAATTAGTGGGTGCCACGACGAGCTGGATCTATTTACCCTTTGTGCTGCAAGGCATCACCTTTGGGTTAGCGGGTGCTGTGATCGCTTGGGGGTTTCTGGTTGTCACTCGACTATTGATGCGAACGGCCTTTGCTCAGCAGCCCATCTTTTTGCAAACCTTGGGAGACGGGTTACGACTGAATGCTTGGCAGGTCGTTGTCTTGCCGCTTATTCTGCTTGGGTTTGGGAGTATTGTCGGGATTATTGGTAGTTTATTTGCGGTACGTCGCTTTGCCAGCAAGTAGTAACCCAAGTTGCTAGTTATCCCCCTGGTCCACTAGCGCAGTAAAATCCCCTCCAACCAAGAAACCCGGAGGGGACGATGATTAACACAATTATTGCAC
>JANQPU010000427.1 GCA_028285315.1 Acaryochloris sp. IP29b_bin.176 | reverse complement strand
CACAGCAAAAGACAGCAATGATAAACTCTTCGGTAGAAAACATTGCCCTACATCAGTTTCTGAATTGCTTTATCTCAGAAGCTTATGATGCTGGGGCCTCCTTATCTTCACGGTCTCTCAATTAAGTCGCACATCGCCTAACAATATAATTATTGTTAGCGTTTATTGGTTTGAATAAGGCTTACTAGCTTGAGGCTGCACATCAGCAAAACACACATAAAAAATCGACATTAAATTTAGATTTTAATGTCGATTTTCGCTATATATCTGGATTCAGACTCAGAAAATACTTAACCTGACCGTAGCCGCTGGGAGTCTGAGACTAACTGCTCTTCCCCCAGGAACTTATGCCACAAACGCCCCAACTTCTTGGCTTCATCCAACTTTTCTGAAGCCACTTCATACATGCGTCTTGGACGGCCTCGGCCTTCGACTTTTTGCCAATATCCTCTGATCACGCCCTCGTCTTCCAAAAACTTGAGTGCACTATAAAGCACTGTATCAGACAGACGATACAAAGGATATTTATTCTCTACTAGCTGAATTAATGCTGTTCCGTAAGAATCACCATGCTCAATCAGGACAGATAATACGTAGCAAACCGCTACTTCTTTACTGAGATAAATAGGTGGTGGTTCTTGAAAATATCGATAAATATCCTGGAATTTCATGTGCTGTCACTTCGCAAATAAGGTGAATAATGGAGTGGAAACAATCGACGATTGAATATCGTCCTGCTCCACTAGCACGCATAGAGAAGTTGCCCGGAAGACACCATTGGCAGCAGACATTCACAAGCCCTCTAGTATTTGCCATATGGGCGACAAACATTCAGAGCACGGAATGGACTGCTCACACAAATTACAGCCCTCAAAGTTTTGCGAATGCGTAAGTATCGCGTTAGCTCTGGGGACCAGAATGAGAGCAGGTCAAAGCCATGCTTCAGAACTCATCGTCTCTAAAACGTTTAATACGGGTGATATTAGTTTTGAAAATAATGATTTGAAGATAACCCCCCCGGTTTACCTAATGAACTCGATGTTTAGATCAATTGCTCAGTACATCAGCACAACATAGCTTTATCTATAACATTGACCTTATGAGTAGCGGTCTTAATATAGACAGTATTCACCTCGCTAGGCTGAGTTACCATTACATTCGAGCTAACACTAGTGATTATAATTCCCAATTTTGTTTCTTAAAATTGAATTTATCTGAATTTTATAGTTCAGATTATGTCAAACGCTATAGTTGACCTCGCTCATTCATGTCTCTGCCCTTGTTTGATGAAGACCTGTGGGAGGTTAAAGATGCTTGAAATAGATAAGTTAAGATTGTTGTACTCCGAGGTACAACCTGCAAAACTGTGATTGGACTTTCATTTAGAAAGCCGACGTTATGTCCAAAGATATCTATCGCTACCCTTCAGGTGATGCTGAGGCTGTTCAAATTCTGAGCCTGTTGGGCAAACTGTTGAGTGATGACATTTGTTGATGGCATACCGTTGAGAGGAACACCCAATATTTTAAAAATCATTCCCTTGCCACCAAGGCAAGGGACTCAGGGTTGGGGAGAGCAATCATAAAATGATTGACAACAACACTGATCCAAACCTTGGTCAAGTCCTGATCAATCGATACCGATTAGCAGAGCTAATCGGTCAAGGATCGATGGGGAAGGTGTACCGAGCTGAAGATCAACTCCTGGGCGGTGTCACGGTTGCTGTTAAATTTCTCGCTCAAACCTTACTGAGCGAGAAAATGAAAATGCGGTTTGCTCATGAAGCCCGGACCGGAGCGCAGCTAGGACAGCGTAGCCTTCATATCGTCCGCGTTTTGGATTATGGCGTTCACCAGAATGAGGCTCCCTTCTATGTGATGGAGTACATGGAAGGGAAGAATTTGAGTGATGTTATTGCTGTTAAACCCTTAGAAATCAATCAATTCCTACGCTTAATGCGGCATATGTGTCTAGGGTTAGAATGCGCACACCAAGGAATAAAAATCGATGGACAGCAGTGCCAAGTGATTCATCGAGATATCAAGCCTAGCAACGCGTTTGTAATTTCTGACCCTAGTTTAGGTACCTTAGCTAAGGTCTTAGATTTTGGCATTGCTCAATTCCTGTCAGATCATACTGAGTCCAATCAAACGGGTTCGTTCATGGGGACGTTAGCGTACTGTTCACCCGAACAAATTGCAGGCAAGGATCTCGATCATCGCTCTGATATATACAGCCTGGGTATCACCATGTTTGAGGTGCTGACAGGACATATCCCTATTCAGGCTGAAACGAATTCTATTGGGAGTTGGTATCATGCCCATCGCGTTCAAGTCCCCAAAACCTTTGCTCAAGTGGCACCAGGTTTAAACATCCCTCCGTCTCTGAATGAACTAGTTATGGCTTGTATGGCGAAGTCTCCAGACGATCGCCCCCAAAGCATGGCTGATATTCTTGCTGTCCTCCAAACCTTGATAGAACAAGGCTTAGAAGAGGGGGGTGCAAGACTTGATGAGCCGGCCTTAGTGAATAAAAAGGCTGATCAGAACACAGTCTCTGATCGACGTAACACCTTAGGCACTGCCCGTGTTCCCTCTATCCCCAATCCTCAGCAACGATTTTGGTCCATTGAGGATGCAGGATGGAATGTCTCTTGGCCAAAAGGTAAGCCCATTGCAGATATTGTCTTTCCCCAGTTACTGAAGACGGAAAAGGAAGAGGCGGTTGCTTTGTGGGTGATGCTACCCCGTTCCGAAGTCAGTCAACGATTACTGAATACTCGCTATAACCAGTTTTTATGCACCATTCATCCCCATCCCATGGTGTTATGGATCACAACTATTTATGACCCCCTTTCAGGACCGAAGTGGTTACCTTGTTATCTAGACTTGAAGGATGCTCGTGGTGAAAAAACAGTGCAATTACTCAGCAAAACAGGCTATTACCCTCTGATTTTCTTCGCACGAGAAGATCCTGAGCAGCCCGCCAACGTCTGTACTGTCCCGATTGCTCCCTATCAGAAGCAGATTTTCCAAGATTGGATGCGAATGAGTCGAGGAGCTGTTGTGCCCGGATCAGCAATGACCAGTAAGCAAATGTTGAAAGCTGAATTGGAAAAAATTAAGCCCAATATTCTAATCAAGCTTGAAAACGCACAAGGGCAAAAATTTCAAGGGTAAGTCTTGGCCAAAGTCATCCTAACTGGCAGAGGGAACAAATAAAATTGGGTGCCAGCTACGGCGCACCATTTCTCCTGCAAAACTAGGAATCGACAACTCCCAGAGGCGACCGAAGTGTTTGGAAGAGACAACAATGGCGCTGATGTCAAAGTCTAAGGCAACGGTTTGAATTTCTGCGATCGCATTCCCCTGACGCACATCAATATTTACCTTTACATCCAGCGCTTCGAGGCGCTGCTGAAGGGCCTGCAATGATTTCGTACAATCATTAGCCTTCGGCAATAGGGACACTTCTTTACGCCCTGATTTCTCCAAGACCCAGCACAGCATGCAGGCTTCTAAGGACTGGGGCGGTCTATTTTTGACCTTGGCCTCAACATAGTTCACCACATGTTGGGCCGATTGACTGCCATCAAAAGGAATCAGCAAGTACCGCAACAAATGCTGGCAGCGTAGTGCCATTTCTTCTTCGGTATAGGCAGAGACTAACTGTGGTCGCAAGATTAGTAAAGGGACTGAGGCTTTGGGGGCTAGCTCACTGGTGGTACTACCAAATAATTTCTCGTTCAGCAGGCTATGGATCGAGGTTCCTACCATCACCAGTTCGGATTGATATTTCTCTACCGCTGCCATGATAGCTTTGGCTCTGGCTCCAGCCGAGGAAGAGCAAGTGGGGAGTTCGATCTGAACTTCAATATCGCTGGGACAGTTTGCGAGGGCAGATGTGAGTTTTGCTTGGGCTGTAGTCCGTTGCTCCTCATCGACCTGAGGAATATTCCGATCATCCTGAAAGGGCACACAATGCAAAAAGACAATTTGCTGAAATCCTGCTTGGGCTAACTCAGGAATAAAATTGACCAGACGATGAAGGCCATCAGAAAAATCCGTGGTAATGAGAAGTCGATGGAACATAGATCACATCCCCGAGAGCCAAACAACCAAATAATAATGCTGACTCTATTATGGTGCTTTTCCATAACAACCTAATTGGGGGAGAGACAACCGTATAGATGCTCTATTTCTGTTGAGCTAAGTGAGGTAAACGCCCACTCAAACCGGCCATAAAGCGAAGGGCTAGAACACGAAGGGGGGCAATCCATTGCAACAAACGTAAGCCAAGGCGACGTCCCTGCACGACCAAAAACCACTGATTGGAAAACACCCGATTGAGAATATCCGTAAATCCGAGGGCCAACCAATTTTGCCGCCGCCGCCAATACTGATACTGACGCAACACCTGCACATCCCCGATATCTTGGCCTGCTTGATGAGCAGTCTGCAGAACTTGGGCTAAGGCTGCCGCATCCCGAATTCCCAGATTTAACCCTTGCCCCCCAACAGGATGGCAGGTATGAGCGGCATCACCGACCAAGGCTAGGCGATGGCCAATATAGTGTTTGGAATGCATCCACTGGGCTGGAAACAGGAATCGGCGTCCGACCAGGGAGAGCTTGCCCATCTGTAGACCGTATCGTTGCTGTAGCAAGTCTAAAAACTGGTCTTCTTCGAGTTCCAGTAGGGCTTGGGCTTGGGCATGCGGAGCTGTCCAAACAATGCGGCATTGGTGATTGGCAATCGGCAAAATGGCAAAGGGACCACTTGGCCAAAACCGCTCATAGGCAATATGATTATGAAATTTCTCAGGGGCAATGGTTGCAACTAAACACGATTGCCAATACTGCCATCCTTGCGTGGTAATTCCGGCTTGTTGACGAATTTGCGATCGCGACCCATCGGCGGCTACCAGCATTCTGACCCGTAATGTCTGGGGTATCGATGGCGTACGAGCATCAGACTGGTGAGGATTGGGGGCTAGATGCACGTCTACACCCGTCTCATGATACTCCGTAGATGTTACCTGAGCGGGACATAACCAATCCACATGCTCACATGTGTCTAAAAACTGTAGCAACTCTTTGAGTAAGACCCGATGCTCCGCAACATAGCCCAAGACAGGGGCCTGCAAATCTCTCGGTTTAAATTTGACCACACTGGGACAGTTGCCGTCCGAGAGATGAACTTGGGAAAAGTATTCGACTTGGGGTGCGATCGCATCCCAGACCCCGATCCCCTGATAAATGCGACTAGAGCTCAGGTGAATGGCATAGGCTTGGCCCTTAGCGACGGCTACAGAGTGGGGTTGAGCTTCTATTAGGACTATCCTCAGTCCTGCATTTTTGAGGCCAGCCGCTAAGGTTGTCCCTACGATTCCTCCCCCAACAATTGCTAAGTCATAGTCAAAGTCAGTCTGTGAATGGGCATTAGCTCCAGCGACAGCAATATCAGTCATCGTGTGTTGAACCGAGGTCATGGGATGCGAAGGAATAATCGTAATACTTCTTTATTGTTGCCTGTTTTTTGAACCCTAGGCAACTGGATACTGTTCTGGCCTGGCTTCCCTATCTCTGCAAGAAGAACTTCCTTATATCTGCGAGAAGAAGAAGGAAAGAGCCTATTATTTCTGTAATGTCCTGTTTCAGAATGAGAGACCCTAAGGCCGTCCCCGTCAATATAAGCCAATGATGATAGGCTTTAAATTAAAAGCATCCGATTTTTTGTCCCCAAGTTTTTGACCCTCAAGGATCCTATGACACAAGCTAGCGGTGCCCAACAAGCCACGGAAAAAAGTCTGGAGGCAATGCGTAAATTTTCTGAGACCTATGCTCAGCGCACTGGAACTTATTTTTGTTCAGATCTGGGAACAACAGCCGTTGTTATTGAAGGTTTGGCTAAGCATAAAGATGATTTCGGAGCACCTTTGTGCCCCTGTCGCTATTACGAAGATAAAGAAGCGGAAGTGGCAGCTGCCTACTGGAATTGTCCTTGTGTGCCCATGCGGGAGCGCAAAGAATGCCACTGTATGTTGTTTTTGACACCTGAGAATCCCTTTGCAGGCGATCAACAGGAAATCACAGTTGAGCAAATTCGGACTGAGACTGACAAATTTTAATGGATGAACTTCCTCCCGCTTTTTGGCAAGGGGTTAAGGAGTTTAATCAAGGCCAATACTATGCTTGCCATGACACTCTAGAAGCTTTGTGGATGGAAGCAACTGATCCGCCCAAAAGCCTTTATCAAGGTTTTTTACAGATTTCGGTTGCCTGTTATCATCTCGGCAACAAAAATTGGCAAGGTGCAGTCGTCCTGTTAGGTGAAGGCATCTGTCGTCTACAACCCTATGAACCAGAGTTTGCTGGGCTGGACGTTGAAACATTTGTTGATGTGAGTGCAAACCTATTAGAATGCTTGCAGCAACATGGACCGGAGCAAGTGGCGACGTTCAGTCAGCTTGTTTTATCGGCTCATATTGCGGATGAGCCGATCTCCCAAGAGGCCAATCTTGGTGATACCTTAGCTTTATTGCCTAAGATCACTACGGTACAGGATCATCCATAAAAGACAATTAGAGCGGCTGAATGACTAGAAAAAGAACCATCGATCGGCATACAGGTAACTGATGAGCGATTTTGAAATGCGAGCGCCTATTTTTCGACTAAGAGTCAATCTCGTGTGCATCACCCTGTTAGGGCTAGGGGCGATCTTCTTCAATCCCTCGCAAGCCCAAGATCAACGTCAATCCCTAACTTTGCGGGCTGACATCCAAACAGCCAATGCCAAAACAGGTATCATCACGGCAGCGGGAAATGTGCAAATTGTTTATCCAGAGCATCAGCTGAAAGCCACTGCCACAAAAGCTCAGTACTTTAGCCGAGAACGGCGCATTCTCATGGAAGGAGACGTGTTGATCGAGCATGAAGGGAATAACATCCAAGCAGACAAAATCACCTATCTGATCGATGAAGGCCAGCTTAAGGCTGAGTCCGAAGCAGTCAAAGCGGTAGAAACAAATGTCCGCATTTCTGAGTAGTTTAGTGTGTTTGTGAGCTGGAGCCTTTAGCATTGAGATTCGATAGGAGTGAGCTTGCGTATTCTCCTGCAAGACATTAGTAAGTCTTATCGCCAGCGTCTCATTTTGCAGAAGCTCTCCCTGTCTGTGCATCAAGGAGAAATCGTGGGGTTATTGGGTCCCAATGGTGCTGGTAAAACAACGACGTTTCATATTGCTGTAGGGCAAGAAAGACCTAGTCACGGGACAGTATGGCTGGGAAGTCGAGAAATTACGACCCTGCCCTTACATCAGCGCGCTCGCTTGGGGATTGGTTATCTTGCACAAGAGCCCAGTATTTTTCGACATTTGAGCATCCGAGATAATTTATTAGGCTCAATCGGTGTTTCAGGGAGCTAGCCCAGCAAGGTGCCTAATAGGCTACTCATCAAGGCTTTCCCCCTTTTTCTAGCATTATGCACAAATTCAAAGAGCCCCA
>JANQPU010000424.1 GCA_028285315.1 Acaryochloris sp. IP29b_bin.176 | reverse complement strand
TGACCGGGATTGAACCGGTGACCTCACCCTTACCAAGGGTGTGCTCTACCACTGAGCCACACGGGCAAATCGAAGACATGGGCCGGGCTGGATTTGAACCAGCGTAGGCGTAGCCAGCGGATTTACAGTCCGCCCCCATTAACCACTCGGGCACCGACCCCTAGTTTGTCAACAGTTCAAGATTCTAACACATCCGAATTGCGTAAACGCAACCAGTTTTTGAAATTACCTGCCACACAGACTCTCAAACAAATAGCTTCCAGGAATTCGGGAAGATTCGGGAATTGACATTGCCAAAGCATCTCTAAGTTAGGTATGATCAAGTGCTTTCACTCAAATTTATGTATCGACGCACTTAGGGCTATGGGAAAACGCGTTCAGCTCGTTTTAAACGAAGATGTCAGAAAACTGGGTTATTCTGGAGCCCTAGTTGAAGTTGCGCCTGGATATGCCCGCAACTATTTAATTCCAAAAGGTATGGCCTATCGAGCTACCCCTGGTGTGCTTAAGCAGATTGAGCATCGCAAAGCCGAAGAACTTAAGCGTCTAGAAGGAATTAAGGACGAGGCCGAAAAACAGAAAGTCGCCCTCCAAACCATTGGCACCTTCCGCATTGAACAAAAAGCAGGCGAAGAAGATGTGCTGTTTGGCCGAGTTACCTCTCCTGACGTTGCCGAGTTAATCGCCAGCATTAGCGGTTTTGAAATCGACAAGCGCGGCATTGATATCCCTGATATCCGCAAGCTGGGTACTTATTCTGTGGATATTAAACTTCACCCAGAAGTCATTGCGACCGTCAAAGTAGAAGTGGTTCCTGAATAAATGCTAGGGTGCTGGCAACTCCCAAGTAAGATTATCCTCTAACTCAAGGGATTTACACGTTGGCATACCTATGGTTTATGAGCTAGATTTTCAACCCGCTAGCGATCGCTTACCCCCACAGAATGTCGAAGCCGAGGAATCAATCCTTGGGGGTATTTTGCTAGACCCCGAGGCCATTGGCCGGGTTGCTGATCTCTTACGGCCAGAGACCTTCTATCTTAGTGCACACCAGGAAATCTACCGGGCAGCGCTGAACCTCCATGCCCAAGGCAGCCCCACGGATTTAATGTGTGTCACTGCTTGGCTGCAGGACCATGACCTGCTGGATAAGGTGGGAGGTCAGGGTAAACTCGCTCAATTGGTGGATCGCACCGTTAGCGCCATTAACATCGACCAATATGCTGCCCTGATCAAAGATAAGTTTCTACGGCGGCAGTTGATTAAAGGGGCAACAGAGGTCATGCAATTGGCCTACGACACTTCTAAGACTTTGGAAACGGTTCTGGATGAGTCTGAACAGCAGATATTTAACGTCACCCAAGATCGAGTCCGGCAAGGGTTAGTGGCGACTGAAGATATTTTGGCCAGCACCTTTGCCGATTTAGAGCAGCGGTCTTTGGGGCAAGTCTTACCAGGGTTATCCTGCAATTTCTACGACTTGGATGCCATGACCCAAGGCTTCCAGCGGTCAGATTTGATCATCTTGGCAGGGCGTCCTGCGATGGGTAAGACAGCTTTGGCCCTTCAGATTGCTCGCCAAATTTGTGAAATTCATAATCTCGGCGTTGCCATCTTTAGTTTGGAGATGTCCAAGGAGCAGCTGGTCCAGCGGATGTTGGCTGGAGAAGCGGGTATCGACAGTAACTACCTACGGGCTGGACGGATCAATCAAACCCAGTGGGAACCCCTTAGTCGGGCCATTGGTAAGCTCTCCCAGCTCTCGATTTATATTGATGACGCCCCTAATCCCAGCATTACCGAATTGCGATCCAATGCTCGTCGCCTACAATCGGAGCATCCCGAAGGCTTGGGCATGATTCTCCTAGATTATCTCCAGCTCATGGGTGGCGGAGATGCCAATGATGGGCGGGTGCAGGAAATTTCCAAAATCACCCGTGCCTTGAAAGGATTAGCCCGTGAACTCAACGTGCCTGTGGTTGCCCTCTCCCAGCTCAGTCGGGGCGTAGAATCGCGAACTAATAAACGGCCTTTGATGTCGGACTTGCGGGAATCGGGTTCGATTGAACAGGATGCGGACTTAATTGTGTTGCTGTATCGGGATGACTACTATAATCCTGACAGTCCAGAGCGCGGCATCTGCGAACTGAATATTGCTAAGCATCGGAATGGGCCAGTGGGTACGGTCAAACTACTGTTTGAACCGAGGCTGACCCGCTTCTTTAATTTGGCGAAACCGGAAGGGATGGGTTAAAGTCTCAATTAAGAAGCATCCAACTACTAAAAACTGGATGCTTCTTAAATATTCGGTAAAGGTTGGGACTACTCTTTAGAGCCACCTAGCTGATTGGTAATCAGAGCATCGAGGGAATATTGACCGCCGCCATTGACGAGGAAAAAGAGAAACGCACAGGCGTATAGGGTGGCAGTTTCAAAAGAACCAATTTTGAGGCCATCCACTCTAATGTGGAAGTAAATTGCCATCAACATAGTGAAAACTAAAGATAAAGCTGCAGGTCGGCTGAGCAGACCTAAAATCAGCAAAATGGAGCCGATAATTTCTGCGTAGGCGGAGCAATAGGTGAGAAATACGGGAAATGGCAGACCCATACCGTTGGCAACAACATTGGTGGCAAACCCGTCCACATCGGCTAGCTTATCTAAGCCATTGTGGATCATGAAAAAGCTCACGACGACTCGCAAGATCGTCAAGGCTACTTGGAACCAAACAGTGGTGTCCGAGGTGGACTGAAATAAAAGCGTGAGCCAACGATTAGAGCTTGCTGTAGTGGTCATATCTATTGTGAATAGGTGAACTTATGTTAACAATATTACGTTGCGGTAAGGGTTTCTAGCCCTGTTCGATAATCCGTTGCACAATTTGCATGCCCGTAATCACCTCCCAACTGAAGAGGCCCAAAATCAAAACACTTAGCCATAAATGGACGTTACGGGCGGTTTGACTTCCCCGCTGCATGAGTGGCGTGAGGCTAGCCAGAATTGCTACGAGTCCTGTCATGCCTAGCCCTGCTAATAGGTGCGCTCCCACAAAAAGCTTGCCGTTGTTGATATAGGTGACACCCATACCGCCAATTGCCCCAAGCACCATCACCGATAGAAGCAGTGCCCCAATTTGATGATGCTTGATATTGAATCGCTGTTTGATCAAGGATTTGCGCAGATCTTTATCAGTGGTGGTGCGGGTTGTGCGAATCTTCAGCCCTAACGTCATTGCATAGATACAGACACCAAATAGCGCCCACATCAGGACTGGATGGATAAAGGTATAGATCCAGTACAAGAGTTTTGACAAAGTCATAGGGCAAAGGGCAGGGAGAATGCTTAAATAAACCTTATAAAAGTTAGCATGTTTTCAACAGTGTGTTCAGTTTTGGATCCTCTGCCCGATGAGTGAACAAGCTTCTGTTTCCCCACAAAATCAAACCGCTGCAAATTCTGTATTGCCCTTACAAGCCTTGATTTTCGATATGGATGGGGTCCTTTGCGATACGATACCCTACCACTTGGAAGCTTGGTTGCAATATAGTGCGACGATTCCAGAACTAGCTGTTGCCAGCCGGGACCGTTTAGAGCAAATGGGGGGTAAACGGAATGAAGACCTGTTGCCCGAGCTATTGGGACGCCCTGTCGCAGCCACCGATATTCAGCGCTGGGGGTCTGAGAAGGAAGCCGTTTATCGCTCTTTAATCAAAGATGAGATTCAGTGGCTGCCGGGGTTGATGCCATTTTTGCAGCAGTCTCAGGCCGCAGGACTCAAGCTAGGGTTGGGAACCTCCGCTTGTCGGGAAAATGTGGATTTGTTGATGGATCAAGATCAACTTGGGGATTTCTTTGCTGCCCAGGTGATTGAAACGGATGTGGAACGAGGAAAGCCGGATCCGCAGTGTTATTTATTCGTGGCAGAGCGGTTAGGAGTATCTCCCGATCGATGTTTGGTATTTGAAGATGCGATCGCAGGTACACAAGCTGCGCGAAATGCGGGAATGCGTTGCTGGGGGGTTCTCACTACTCACTCAGAAGCGGAATTAAAACAGGCGGGAGCTGAATACTGTATCCAAGACTTTACTGATCTAGCTCTCCAGCAACTAATAGAGGGATGAATCAGGATAGCTGATTAGACTCTTCCAAACCTTCAGGTTTAGAACAGGGCTGCAACTGATTTTATGGGCAAGTAAAGTTTCATCGGATGATGTCTAAATTGCTGAAAACCATACTTGATATAGAAATTCAAAGCTCTCTCGTTTAGTGCTTCTGCAATCACAGCTAGAGAAGCTACTTGTTGGGATGCTGTGAGCGCCCTCTTTAGGGCATCTACTAGTATTAGCTCACCTAATCGCCGACCCTGTTGTTTCTTGTCAACGGCCAGACGGCCTAGCAGGGTCGTGGGAAGTTGAGGATAACGAGGTAGTCGTTTCGCAAATGCTGTATCTAGTGAAGAAATATCAATGGTGTAAGCAGAGAGGGTGTAGTAAGCCAGCACACTTGTTTGAGGATCATCAATTAAGACAAATACGGTCGAAACTTGTTTTTTGAGATCTTGTGAAGCTTGCTTGCGAATGTAATTATCTAAGCTATCCTGGCCACAGTAGAAGCTTGAGCGATCATGCTTGCGCTTGTTGAAAAGTTCGATTACGAGAACCATTAAACCGACATGACTTGCTGATGTCGGAGTGCTGCAACTTTGAGCGAACGATTAGGCTCGGGAGGATTGATCAGTGCATCGGCAAAAGCTTCGCTATCTTCAATATTCAGCTTCAGTCTTTGGTGTTGTTCAATCACTCTGTAAGCTTCCCTCTGAACACTCGCAATTACAAAATCAGTTAAAGTGCGACCTTCTAGATCGGCTGCTTTTTGCAATAGAGCCTTAGTGTCTGGGCTAATGCGCGCTTCAAGGCGTGCCATTGATTTTTGACGAGATGTAGCAGCCATATTTTTTAGGTTATTAATAACTAAACTAGTTACTTTAATTATATACGGCAATCTGCCGTACGATCACCAGGATAGGTCAATTATTTGAGTTATCAGGTTTTGGACTGATACAGCCACTTACTGTAAGCCATTGCCATCTCCTTGGCTGCAAGGTTTGGTGCAACACAACCGACACCTGTACCAAGTCCTGGGCAAAAATCTTACGAATGTACGAATGTCGTGAAGCTAAATTCAAGACAGCTATCATGGCATAAAAACAGTTTTGTGAGGGTATCGCTTCTGGAGTCACCATTGTTGGTGCAGCAATCATATACGGTATTCGACGGTGATTCGTGTTGATGACTTCAGCACAACCAACTGGTAAATATCCTTCTGATCTTTTCCCGATCACCTTTTGAAGCGTTGTTTGTAGAGGTAAGCCGAAGAACTTGATATACAGATCATCAATGCCGCCATCCATAAATCTGTAACTATTGGCAGGTGAAACGATGGTATCTTCAGCCAGCTTACAGCAGTTTTCAGATGAATAAGCCACAGTGAGCGAACCAGCCAAGGGCATCATCATCGGAAATGCACTCATTGATAATCTGGCTTAACGCTTGCTC
>JANQPU010000412.1 GCA_028285315.1 Acaryochloris sp. IP29b_bin.176 | reverse complement strand
AGATGGGGTTTCACTCTACTGACTCGACTCATAGGGGGGTGAAATAAACATAGGCTCAGCCTATCTAAATAACACCCCTAGGCACAAATTGGTATGACTCCAGAAAGCTCAATCGATGGGTACAGAAGACATATACAACGTTGGGTGAGTTGGTTGAGACAGAAAATTCAACCCAGCACTATGTGGAAGTTTTCCAGCGGACGGATGAGGTATCACAGTATTTATAGTCGCTAGACGAATGTGAACGCCTGATTATCAGCCAGCTATACCCACTGGAAGATGGTGAGTCTAACGTCGATGGGGAAAATCGGTCAGCAAGTTGGCATTAGCCATGAGCAGGTCCGGCAAACCCTCTGCAAAGCCATGAAGAAATTACAGAAAAATGCCAAACAAGCGACTAAGGCCAGAACTGTTTAAACGCTCCCCCAACTCCAGGGCATCCATACAGCGAAGTCAGTTTTTTATGGCCGCTGCCCCCTGCCAAGTCCAGGACCTCAAGGAATCCCCAAGCATGTTAACCCCAGTGCAGTTTTAGGGCGTTGTTGTTAGCTTAAGATGTTAAAGTGCTTGACGAGAGAGGATCTGGAGCCTTCCAAGCTCAACTTTCACAATAAAACCCTCAAAGTTTCTCTGTAACTGCAAAGGGTGACCCTGTATTCATGGATATCAACAAGGTTTTAAGGAAATACTGCTCAAAATCTATCAATCAAATTTGGGGAAATTCGGAGGCACAAAACCAACACAGCTTTCTGTTTGTATATTGCCTTGAGAGTGTTTCCTCACCATCACAATCGGGAATGCTGTGTATAGCTTAGGGTAGGCAATCAGACTATCAGACTGGTGGCGATACCTCAATTCTAGCTACTCAGGGCTGACGCTTTAGAATCGATTGCTTCAGATCGGAGTCTGAACCTTTTTGTGCATTCCAAAATTAGTGGAAACTAGAGGCTCAACTTCACGGAATTTTTAGGTAGAAGAAGAAATCAGGGGCCTGTTGTTTCATTAAAAGGAAAGGGCATTCTAGAGCCATCAATGGCCCTATATCTGTTAGTCAGATGTCGAAAAATCGACGATACCGACCGTTTTTACTCTTATTTGCGATTGGCATATTCTTAGGATGCATCACTGCCACATATTCTGGGCTGATTGCGAATCCTCACTTATTTCATGCTCAAGCATCCTGGACGCCGACTGAAATCCGACCAGTAGATCAACTCTCCCTAGCAGGGACTTGGGAATTTCAATCTGACCCGCAGCCACCCGCAGACAAGTTGGTGCTAGAACCCATTGGGCCAGATCGTCCACCTGTTCCCCAGGGCCAATGGCAAGAGATTACGGTGCCCTCCAACTGGTATTTGCAAGGACAAGATTTATCGGGCGTAGTCTGGTATCGCCATCAATTTCAGACGAATGATCAATGGCGAGGGAAATTCATCCGCCTGATCTTTTCGGGTGTCGACTATACGGCGGACGTTTGGTTAAACGGACAATATTTAGGCTTTCATGAAGGCTATTTCCAGCCCTTTTCCTTTGATGTGTCCAAGATCCTGAGATTGACAGGCCAAAATGAATTATTGGTGCGGGTCAATAGTCCGTTGGAACCTCAAGGGCAAGATTGGTCCCTGCGTAAACGTTTGATTAAAGGGATTTTTAGCCACCACGATACTCGTCCTGGCGGCGCTTGGACTGACCGAGGCCAAGAGAAAAATACGGGAGGCATTTGGGCACCAGTATTTTTGCAAGTCTCGGATCGAGTCGCCATTGAAACCCTCCAAGTTACACCTCAGTTAGATGCTGAGAATCGGCAAGCCACGGCAACTGTGGATCTGGTGGTCAATTATCCAGGGTTGGGCAAAATGACCCTGGATACTCACGTACAGCTCACACCAGAGAACTTTTCGGGGTTGCCGATTGACCCCATCCGCGTGAAGCAAACCCTGCATCAAGGGGCCAATCACCTACAGTTGCACGTCACGGTGGATGATCCAAAATTGTGGTGGATCTGGGAACATGGTTTTCCCCATTTGTATCGCTTACAGGTGCAGTTGGTGGATGGAGATCGTTTGCTGGATGCGGTTTCCGATGTGTTTGGATTTCGTACGATTCAGTTTGACCCGGAAGAGAAAATCTGGCGACTGAATGGTCGCCGCCTATTTTTGCGAGGGACTAATTACATTGCCACCCAATGGCTGAGCGAAATGACACCGGAGAAATACCAGACGGATATTGACCTGATGAAGGAGGCCAATATCAATACGGTGCGGGTGCATGCCCATGTGACAGGCAAGGATTTTTATAAGGCGTGCGATCTCAACGGCATCTTTATCTGGCAGGACTTTCCGTTGCAGTGGGGCTACGAAGATACCCCCCAATTTCTCCAGGAAGCCACCCGCCAAGCCAAGGACATGATTGGCTTCCTCTACAACCATCCCTCAATCCTGGCCTGGAGTCTGCATAATGAACCCCCCTGGGATGCCGACTGGATGAAGTACAAATACGAGACTTACGATCCAGAGCAAAATCGAGAGCTAGACGCCCAACTCTTTGCCAATCTGCAGGGGGAAGATCCCACCCGTCTCCTCCATCCGGCCTCCACAGGGGGAGAGCATCCGTGGTGGGGCTGGTATTCCCATACTTTTTACAAGTATGCGGAACCCACCACAGAAGCGATTATTTCTGAATTCGGAGCCCAAGCCTTACCCCATTTAGAGTCGCTACAGCGCATCTTTACGGAGGAAGAGCTATGGCCCGATACGGAAGCTGAATGGAACAAGTGGCTCTATCACAACTTTCAGCGCCATGAAACCTTCAATATTGCCAAGGTGCCCATGGGTAATACCCCCCAGGAGTTTGTCAATAACACCCAACAATCCAATCTCAACTGATTCAGTTTGCCGCTGAAGCCTATCGCCGTCAGCGCTATCAGCCTGTCTCGTCGATTTTTCAATTTATGTTTGTGGAGAATTGGCCGTCTATAAACTGGGGTATTGTCGATTACTGGCGACAGCCCAAACCTGGCCATGAAGCTCTGAAACTGACCTATCAGCCCGTCTTACCTAGTATTGCGTGGCCTCAACTCACTTGGACTGTGGGAGAAACGGTAGAGCTAGAACTCTGGGCAATCAACGATTTATGGAAAGACTATCCAGAAGCAACCTTTACCTATTCCCTCCGGCAGGATCAAAATCGCCTCAAATCAAGCAAAAGTAGGTTTAATTTGACTGCCGATAGCAGTCTGCCAGTGGATAAAATCTTTTTTCAGCCCCAGAGCTTGGGCACCTACACCGTCAAAGCCATCATCAGGGATCGGTTGGGGACGGTATTAGGAGAAAACCAGTTTGCGTTTGAAGTGATTGATCGGGGGAATCAAGCCAATGATCCAATGTCGTCAGTTAAGGACACTATTAATATTGGCTCAATCGGTGTTTCAGGGAGTTAGCTAAGCAAGGTGCCTAATAGGCTACTCATCAAGGCTTTCCCCCTTTTTCTGGCATTATGCACAAATTCA
>JANQPU010000411.1 GCA_028285315.1 Acaryochloris sp. IP29b_bin.176 | reverse complement strand
AGATGGGGTTTCACTCTACTGACTTGACTCATAGGGGGGTGAAATAAACATAGGCTCAGCCTATCTAAATAACACCCCTAGGCACAAATTGGTATAAGCAAGGCATGAGCACTTTCCGAGACTTATTTGCTGGACAAGCCGGATTTGACCATGTGAGCCGATACCTCAGTGGCTTATTACTCAGTCCAAACAAAACATTGCCAGGGATTCATAGTCAGTTTGTCTCGACCGCCGAGCAGCCCCTGCCCAGTCGTCGAGCCATGCACGCCGGAGTGTTTGAATCGCCATGGGAGCAGGAGTCATTAATGCAGCGGCACCGTCTACAGATATCACAGCAGTATGAGCACAGCGCGCGGGTGTTGATCAGCCTTGATTGGACACTGGGACATCACGAACGGGGCAAACAGATTTTTGGGGTCAAATGTCAGTACGATTATGTAGATAATTGCATGAGCTGTTATCAGACGATTCTGACCGCAGTAGCGACCAATCGAGTGCGCCAGGATGGGATAAGCGTCGCCGTGCAAGCGGCCCAATGGAAAACCGAAGAACGATGACCCGTCAAGACGAGTATGACAGTATCGCAGCAGCGATGGAGCGATTGAGTGAGTTGGTCGCTTATCAGCGTAATCGCGACGCCTATCAAACGCGAATGGACCTATTGATAGCTATGATTGAGCAAATCGAAGGGGAAGGGCAGTTTCCGACAGCAGATTATGCCTTTGATGGCGGTGTATGCGCAGCGGCATTAACAACCGTCAGTGAGGGATTCGGCAAACATTGGGTGAGTGAGCTTGCGTGTAATCGTTCCGTGCTCTGGTTCAGCCAATGGACTCGCATTGATGCGGTAGCTCAACACCTTCGCAGTAACTCTGCCCAGTCGCTTCGGGCCTATCGCATTCGTCAACGCAATGGCGAAGTGAAGGAGATTTGGGCCTTTAGCAAAGTCTTACGCCTCAAGAAAATCGGACGTAAACGGATTGTCATTGCTCATGAAACAGAGGATTTGAGTGATACCCCTCGCTTTTTAGTGACGGATGCACTGCACTGGGATGTCTCACGCATTGCCATTACCTGGAGCTATCGCTGGCCCTGTGAGATTTTTCATGAGTTTACCAAAGCCATCTGCGGTCTGGAATCGGCTCAGTTACGCAACGAGGATGCGGTCAAACGCCACATCTCATTAAGTTGTCTGGCGCAGTCGTTGCTTCAGAATGCACCTGCGGCGGGGGGAACATCTGAAAAGTTTAGCTTTGCAAGTAAAACGCCAAGCACTGGCCAGAAGCTCTACGGGTTGACTCGTGAGGTTTTGCAGCCGCTCGTACAGTTGTGTCGGTCACTCTTTGACCAAGGCCGATCTGTTGAGCAAGTTGTGGAGGTGATAATGCCAGCCTAGTCCTTGTTATTCCTCTAGCAAAATACTGAAAGAAGATTGCCAAGTCGTGTTATGTCCCGTAGTGGGCAGCTACCTGATTATTCAGTGGGCCGCTTCACTCTACCAACAGCAAAGTAATCTCCAGAAGTATCAAGATGCTGTTCAGCGCCTACAAGACCTCCAAAATTCTTAAAGCCTATCCCAGTGGCAACTAAATACGACGATAGGTAATACTCTGTTGTGGAGCTCCCGGCTGTTTCTATAGTTGGGGGAGGGATTGACTATAGCTTGGCCTTGTGAACCGTGCTTGCTTACATCTGTCCGCTAGGAAAGAGAATTAGCTTTGCCGCAAAACCCAGTACCGCCAAGAACAAAGCCGCTAGAAATGTCCATAAGCGATTGTCCTGAGATCTCAATTGCATTCTGATGTCTGCAAATTGAGTATCAGTACTTTTTCTAATGTCTGCAAATTGAGTATCAGTGCTTTTTTTTAAATCCGACATCTGAGTCTCTAAAGCTTTTAAGCGTTCATCGGTTCTAGCTTAATTGACCTTGATGTCTTGCACATCCGTCTGAATGCTTTCTACCACGTTGATGAGCTTCCCCAACTGGTTCAAAACTTCTGTTGCATCAGTAGCTTGGGTCATAACGGCTCAGCAGGGTATTAATGAATTGCTATCCATACACTCAATATAACGTTAGGGTGTTTGATAAAGTAGGCAAGCCTTAGCCCTTACAACCTGAAAGAAGCTAAATCATCATTGGTTTGGCTTCTTTTCCCATTTTTAACGGTTGTCTTGGGGCTGGCATCTCCGTTCGCATCTGCACCGATTTTGACTTTAGATACCAGATCTTGCCAGGATACTTGGGCATTTTGTTCTAGGACCGCCAAAAGGTCGACAAACGCCTTAATGGTATTTCGAGGGGTACGGAAATAAGCTTCGCCAATATACTCAGAGCAATGGGCCATAAATGCCTGGATGCCTTGGTCAGGTAGGCGTGATTTCTTGGTGTTTCCTGCTGCAAACACCAGGTGAATTTTACCCAAGAGTACATACAGGTCTTCTGGACTCAGATTCGCCAAGCGCAACACAGGGCCATTGTAATCAACCAAGCCATTACTTGCGAAACTATTCTCAGCTAAGCGCGTTTGTAGTGCAGGATAGCTATACAGTCCTCGACGCGTATCCAGCAGAAAATCAGGTGTTCCGCCGAACATGAATCCTATATGACCTGCTGTACCTTGCAAACAGTCATTAAGAATTCGCAGAATTTGTTCGTAATTACTTTTACGCGCTTGGGTGTTGGAGAGCTTGTATAAATTAACGAGTTCATCCAAACAGATCAAAAAGCCGTTATACCCCGCCAGTTTGACAAGCTGGGCAAACAGTTTGAGCTGATCGTAGACATTGGTATCGTCCACGATGGTCCTCACACCTAATGCCGATTTGGCATCGGTCCGAGTGGTAAATTCACCCCGGAGCCAGCGAACTGCATTGGCTTTTAAGGCATCATCGCCACTATCATGTCCCCGCCAGTAGGCGGCAATTACCTCGGCAAAGTCATATCCACCCACAAATTCCGATAGATGGGCTAATCGTTCTCGAATGATGTCTTCGGGATTAAGTTTGCGATCGCGCCCTTCTGTCATAGCCGAAGTCACAAATCGTTCGACCACACTCGGTAATGCACCACCATCCGGCTTTGTACGCGTAGACAAGTTGGCCATCAACTCCGTATATAGTGACCGGGCTTGACCACTAGAGGCATGTAAGCGCCGATCTGGTGTCAGGTCCGCATGGGCAGTCACTAGCTTTTTCTCTAGGGCAATGGTGCGAGTCAAGTTTAAGAAAAAGGTTTTACCAGAGCCATACTCACCAATGATGAATCGAACCGTTGCACCGTCTTCAGCAATGCGTTCGACATCTCGCAGGACGGCTTTAATTTCTTCAGCTCGTCCAACTTGAATCAAATGTTGCCCCTTGCGTGGAACCACGCCCGCTTGCAGAGCTTGAATCACTGCATCCCGGTCTTTGGGTTTAATTTTGATAGCAGTGGCCATGCCCATCACTCCTGCAAACAGATTGTACATAAGGTCACTGGCAGCCTCCCCCATTGCTTAATACATTGCGCCAGCTTGGCAACAGTTTAGACTGAGGGCCCAAGAATGCCAATGGTTGGCATAGATTTGGCATCAATACTGGGTTCACGATCTCTTCACCAATGGCTCCCCATGGTGCTTCAACCGTTTATGGGATGTTGACTGTCCCCACCTGCATCACAGATACCCATGCACCTGCTTCTACCGGGGAATGTTCAACAGGAATGACTGCCAGACCATTGGTTTGAGCCAGATTTATCAAATTGCCAGAACTATGGCTACCCCCTGCCAAAGAAAATTCGTAATGGCCAGCCTTCAAACTCAACTGCCCCCATAGATACGTTTCTCGTTGCCCTCCCGCCGTTAAGGGCTGTACTGTTCTGGCTTCTATAAAAGTGGGTCTCCAATTGGCCGCTTGGCCCGATAGTTTCCGCAGAGCAGGTTGAACAAATCGCCAAAAACTAACCAAAGCTGAGACTGGATTACCCGGCAGCCCAAAATACAGGACGGGTTGACTGGCTTGAGATACTGAGAATGTCGCTACCGTTAAAGGTTTTCCCGGTTTCACCGCCACAGACCGAATATGGATGTTAGCCTTTAACTCAGCCAATACCTGATCCACATAATCGTAATCCCCGACCGAGACTCCCCCAGAGGAAATCACGACATCGGCATAGGTGATCGCATCTGAGATCGCAGTTCTCAGAGCATCCAGCTGATCACCCACAGGTTTTAATAATCGGACTTCTGCCCCCATCGCCTGGACCAAAGCCGCTAACGCATATCGATTAGAATCCACAATCTGTCCGGGTTGCAGCGGTTGATCTGGCGCAATCAGCTCACTACCAGTCGATAAAATAGCCACAACAGGGCGGCGATAGACGGGAATATTGGTACATTGCACCGTTGCCAAAATGGCAATATCTGGGGGCGTCAGGACAGTTCCTTGTTGTAACACCGACATTCCCGCTTGATAATAGGTCCCTCTTCGCCGCACAAATGCTTGTGGTCGAGGACATTGCAGGATGTGAACCTGTTCACCTTGACGTTTAGTATTCTCCTGCATCACCACCGTATCTGCTCCCTGGGGAAGCATTGCGCCCGTAAAAATCCGGGCCGCTTGCCCTGGAACCAGTGAAATACTAGGGCAAGCCCCTGCTGGCACTTCAGTCACCACATCGAGGATGGCAGGATGGTCGGGCCCACAAGCCTTAATGTCTTCATAGCGAACCGCATACCCATCCATCGCCGAATTATCCCAATAGGGAAAATCAAGATCACTGGTAATATCTGCGGCTAGAATTCGCTGCTGAGCCTCTAAGAGAGAGGTAACTTCTTGATCAGTAAGGGGTTGAGCAATCTTCAAAATAAGAGCTTCTGCTTCGGGAACTGATAGCATGAGACGCCTTTGGAGAAATGAGATTATGGTAGCGGTTTAGATGGCAACCCTTGTCATCCAGGCATACCTACCCTTATTTTGCATAAAATAATAGTATCTTCTGTTACATCCCTCTAAGCTCTCATCAGCGGATAGGGGCTTACTTTGACTGATTTTGAGCCATTGACTTCGGGGAGAAATCCTGAAAACGCCTCATCACCAACGGTCCATCTTATGCAAAGATTAGTAGTGATTGTTTTGTGCTGTCTTTAGAGATCAGCAGGCAATTGAGTGATGCCCCTGTTAAGATTAATCGGCTAAGTTATGCAAATAGGCGATCAAGTCCGCGTCAAAGAATCAGTCATTATTTACCATCATCCTGAACATCGAAACCAACCCTTCGACATCAAAGGAATGGAGGGTGAACTGATTCAGATTGTTAAGGACTGGCAAGGGCGAGAAGTGAGTGCCAATTATCCCTATCTAGTCAAGTTTAGTAAAAAGTTTCGCACACATTTAGGTGAGCATGAAATAGAGGTGATATAGCGCCTAGATGATTGCCAAAACAGCAGCACAATACCGCTCCCTTGCTGATGTCCTCAGCCAATCAACGCCTGCAAAGTTGCCAGTAGGTTAGGCTCATCATAGGGTTTCGTCAAGTACGCGCTTGCCCCCAATGTAGTGGCTAAGTGTCGATGTTGGTCGCTATTACAGGTGCTCAACATCACCACAGGTATGTTCGTAATCTCTGGCTGACGACAACGATATTCTAAAAACTCAAATCCATTCATATTCGGCATTTCCACATCACACACAATCAGCTGAATATCAGCTCGTTCTAGCTGTTCTATCGCTAATTGACCATCAGCAGCCTCTAGGACTTCGTAGCCTGCTGACTGCAAAGCCATACTTACCATCATGCGCACCATTTGTGAGTCATCAACAACGAGAATTGTCGTTTGCGATCGCGCTTTCTTGCGGGGCTTTGTTGTTCGTTTAGGCTTGGAGCTTGAAGCGGCTGCAGGACTGGTCAGTCGCACCGCCTTCGGCATTTGCAGTGGGCTTAAATCCAGCATTTCATTCAGCAATGTTGCAATATCAATTACCCCGTATCGATCTGACTTTAAGAACGTCTCACCACAAAAATAAGGACAATGCAATTGTTCTTCAGGAATTTGTAAAACAAGTTCTGCCTCCGTCACCAAGCGGGTAATTTCAACCTCCAACGCTAAGGTCTGTCCCCCCTGATGCACAATGACGAATGGAGAACCCCCAAACATTGCCGGGCTCGTCTCATCTCCAGAAGATACAGCAGCCAGTCGAGGCCAATTAACATCGCCTTGATCGAGTAAATCCCTTAATGGGTGAATCGGAATAAACTGCTGCTGCCAACTGAGACAACGCTGATGCTCATTCCCCATCAACTGCTCAGCCCTTGGAATTAAAATTTCAGCAACGGCATCCGATGGAATCGTAAATAGTAACCCCTCCTGCTGCCATACAAACAACTGGGTGGCATTCAGGATCACCTCATCCGAAGCCGATAGTGATTCGGCAGTGGGAATTTCCGCAACCGCCATCGGGAATATGTCGGAAGATAGCGATTGAGTCCCCTGGCTCTGCTGATGAGTCTCCTGATGCTGTGGAACGGAATCAGCCTGTAACGCCTGTAAGGCGGTTTTATGCGCTGATCGAAATCCAGCCAAAGATAATTGACCAATCGAAATAGCCGATTGGGGATTGCCCTCTAGCATCTCCAATGTCGACCGAGCAATCGTGGTGAGTTCATTCAGCTCCAGCACTTCTCCCCAACCTAACAGTGCTTCCGTCAACGTTTTCAACTCAGCAGTCAGGTCGTACACCTGTGGATTAATCAAGACCTGATGAAGCTGTTCTAAAATTTCAGCCACATCGGAGATCAAGATTAAAGAGGTCACATCATTCCCTGCTTCAGGTCGCTCTAAATCCACCTCTGATGTTAAGCTATCGTCTGCTACTTCCAACGGCAGAGAAACGTTGGGAGCAGAGTCTAGTTCTGTCGGACCAGGGATATAGACCATCAAAGCCGTTTGTATCTCTTTATAAGCCTGCCTTAGCATTTCCGCGTCATCCGGTGTCGTAGTCAATGGATCTTGCTGAAAGCTCAACATCAAACCCGAAAATGTTTGGACAGTATTTGATAACTCAGTCAAGTCAAGGGATAGGGCTCCCTCATACAAGGTCTGCGTCATTTCCAATAGAAAATCTATGGACGTTTTACTGGGAATTTGCAGAACTTCTTGTAAAGTTGTATCAATCTGCAGTAAAAGTTCTAAAGCTTCTTGGATGAATAATTGGTAAGCAGGATCACGCAGTGGCGTATCATTAGCCATGTCTGGCTTCCTTGAGTGGGTCATGAACTGATAGGCAGACTGAATATAATATCCCAAAATAAAATGAAATTGGGCTGAGTGTGACGCAACTAATTGAACTTTATCAGAGCCGCGAACTATGAAGAGGGTGCATCTTCAGCGTTGAGGTCGTTCTTTACCGAAGCTATTAGCTGATGAATGGCTTCCGCAGTTTGGGAAGATTGCTCTGTAGCGCTAAGGGTGGTGTTGGCTAGATGATCTAAGGTTTTGTGGCCTAACACTGATAGTTCTACCTGATTGGTCGTTACTTCAGCAATTTGCTGAACGAGATCTAACACTCGCTGATTAAGGCTATTCAGTTGATTGAGTTTCTCTTGCGTACTGCCTAAAGCTTGAGTATCAACAGCAATGGTGTTTTTCCCTGTAGTCATCTCTTTGCCAACCGCTTGGGTTGTGATTTGAATATGGCTGACTAAGGGTTTGACATCTGTTAGAGTAGCGTCCAACTGGCGAGATAATCCATGTACCTTTTCGGCAATCTCGGCAAAGGATTGTCCTGCAGCTCCTGCTCGGGCCGCTTCAAGCGCTGCATTCATGGCTTGTAACTGCACCTGAGATACCACATGGCTCATCAAATCAATCAGCTCACCCAGTTGTTGCGTCGGCTGGTGTAAGGGATGTACAGACCGATCGACTGCCTCCACCAATTGGCACAAGGACTGCACATGATCGACCGCGTCAGTCACCACAGTTTGGCTTTCTTGCGTGGCGATTTGCACTTGCTCCTGAGTTTGAGTAATTTCATTCAGGATGACATGAATTTGATCTGCTGCTTCAGCAATCTCATGCATCTGATTTTGAGTAGTCGTAATCGCCGTATTGGTATCCGTGCCAAATAATTCAACCACTCCATTACTCTCTAGGGAAAGTTGAGAAATCCTCTGTTGTAAGGCTTGATAGTCTTGAGCGGCTTGCTGAGAGTCAGCCATTGCCGCTTGGTTAACTTGATCCACTTGAACCAAGAGACGAGAATGGTCAAGCGCAAATCCAACCTGAGCAGCCACCTGGGCAAAGAAGTTAATTTCTGTTTCTTGCCACACCCGAGGTTGGGTACATTGATGGGCAATCAATAAACCAAACAACTTTTCCTCTCGCAGAATGGGAACAACCAAATTTGCTTTAACTTGAAACGGTTCTAATTGAGCGAGGTGGCATGGGGTCAAGCCTGCTTCGTAGATATTGTTAATCGCTTGGATACGTCCTGCGCGATACTTTTCTACATAGTTTTCGGCAAAGCATGGATCTCGAATTTCTGCCCATAATGCCTTAGAAATGCCCGGAATAACGGATTCAGCAATAACCGTACCATACCACTCTTCGTCAAATCCATAGACAATTACGCGATCCGCTTTTAAAATTTTGCGTGCTTCTTCAACTGTGGTGTTGAGCACATCATCTTCATTGAGGGAGGTGCGGATTTTGTTAGTAATGTACTTGAGCATCTGCAACTGCTCAATTTCAGAATCTTGCTGTGCCAACAGTGCCGGGATATAGTCTTCGATACTGCGAATATTCCGTTCAAGTTGGCTTAAGAGATCTGCTGTTTCTCCACCTGGCTTTTCCATACCAGGTTGAATTTTCTGAAGCATCTCGTTAGAGACTTGTACAGCTTTCAATATAGGGGTAGTTGCCCGATGCGCTAACCAGGCTGCGATCACACCTGCGAGAAGTGCAGTTATTCCCGTCCCAATCAATAGGAAGGGTAATTGCTCCTGAATAGAACGCTCAGTTGCCTTTATGCCTTGGCCTCCAGCTTGACGCTCCTGTATGATTTGCTGCTGCACCGACTGCCCACTAAAGTAAGTTACTGTTCCTACCGCTAGAACTGGTAGCATACTGATAGCCAAGGCCCAAGATATTGCCTTCGCTTTAAAGGGAATCAGCTTATTTGATCTCGAATTCATCGTTGGTGCCTGCTTAGCCCAACCTGGATCTACAGTAGGGGCAGTTGAGGGCTCCGTATCAATATTAGAGTGCTGAGCGCGAGCATTGAATGTATTGTCCGTAGGGGCAATTTCGCCCACAACCGCAGCAGCGTTAGCATCCGTTTGTATATCCCGAGTAGCAGAGGTAGACTCACCGCCCTCTAATTCCTCTACATGAGCGGCAGGATCAGCAGGCAGCGGTGAATCTTGATCTGAGCGAGAGTCGTCCTGGCCAGCAGTATTGACGCCAAAGGGGGTAGAAGAATGTGTCATCACGAAAAAGCCTCATTATTATGTAAGCCAAGAATTCATTATTAGAGCAAGCGTCCAAAAACTCAGATATCAAGGGTTTATTAAATACACAAGGTAGGAGTAGTTTAAAGAGTCAAGGGCAAGAGTTACCGTAAAGATTTACCTTGTTGTGATTTTCCAATGTTCAGAGATAATATGCAACGATGAGACACCCATTGTAAAAATCTCACCCTCGAATCTACCTCAAGATTGACTATCTTTATCAACCATTAAAAGCCCTGAGAAGATACAGATTCTAGCCTTAAACTACCGTGTAGCTACACCAAACAACTTATGACTCAAGGCCTTTTGATGATTCATGAGTCTCTACTGAGCCATGAACAGCAATCTCCAGACGACGTGTGAGAGACACAAAGCCCAGACGCCACCATCCGCAAACGCCTCGATCAACCCCTTGGCGATTAAGGGGATCAGCGAAGCAAGCAGGGAGGTGACCAATGGGTGCATTGAGGGCAAATTTCAAGTTTGCATAGTGCTGCCATTGCCCCTCTTCAAACCAACCCACTCGTTTGCCAAAGGTTTGCCAAACGGCATAATCCAACGTCTGGGAACCGCCAAGGCGCTGATAGATTTGTTGTTGAACTGAGAATCCAAAGTGACTGCCACTATATTCTGTCCATAGAGAGTCCATCGTTTTTAAATCTTGGATAGGGAAATGCTGAATCACTTGAATATTTAGAGACCCTTGGGTCATCCTGCCTGTAATTTTTAGCATCAGATTCCAGGTTTCCTGATCAGCAGCCACAAAATTTTGTTGCGCTAATAGCTCTTTCAAATGGGTGTAGTTTGCACCGACCTCACTTTTCAAGAGAGGGGTGGGTGTAGATGTTGTCATTTGGGGTTGAAGGGGAGATGATATCGTCTGAATACTAGGAGAATAGCTAGATAGATTAGCATTCGGACTTAATGCATGCCACACTTCAATGGCAGATTGATAGCGCTGCTGGATGTCTGGGTGCAGGAGATTATCAAAGATTTGAGTTAACTCAGGGCCAACATTGACCTGAAGACGATGCCACACTTGATGCCGTTGCTGTGGATTGGCAAAGGGATCGGAGTCTTCTTGAGCCAGATACCCCGTCAGTAACCGTATCGCTGTCACCGCTAAGCTATGTAAATCGCTAGCAGCCTCGACTTGGCCCTTGAGTTGCTCTGGGGATGCATAGCCAGGGGTTCCGGTTACAGGCCGAAACTGCCCCTCCAATTGCAATGACCCTCCAAAATCAATTAACACGAGCGACCCATTCGCTTGTCGCAGAATATTGCCTGGCTTAATGTCTCGATGAACAACTTGCTGCTCATGGATAAACTGCAAGATAGGCAACAACTCCGTAAACAATTGTTGGATCTGCTGCTCACTAAAGGGGCCTCTCTCGATAGCTTCTTGGAATAGATCTTGCCCTTCAATAAATTCTTGGATGAGATATAGCTGTCCTTCCTGCTCTAGAAAAGCTAGCAGCGATGGAATTTGAGGATGATTACCCAGTTCTTTTAAAATTAATGCTTCTTGTCGGAAGAGGGCAATCGACTTCTCTACACGGCTTGGATCAGATTGAGGCGGAATGAACTGTTTGATCACGCAAGAAGTCTGTAAACGGTGCTCATCTAAAGCTGCGAAGGTATTTGAGAACCCACCTGTTCCCAAGGTTCGAAGTGCACGATAGCGCCCACCCAGTAACAGGGATAAACCACATCGCTGACAAGTTTTACTTTCAATAGGATTGGAATGCAAGCAATCAGGGTTAAGACACTGAGACATTTCCCAAGGGATAACAGTACGTTTTGCAAAAGATCCATCTAAGGGCCTTGGAGAAGACCACATAGATGGTAGTGGGGGAGGAGACATGGAAATCGGCCTCAAGTCTAAGGATGGGAAGGAGAAACAGCCCGTGGACAGTTTGTATCTCGTATGGTTTCGCCATCGATACGCTATTGCACAGAATATTTTTGCGAATCCGCCGAGCCCCCATTCTGGATAGTTTCAGAAATAAGGGGCTGGAGGCTTAAGTGAATTTTAATGCCTACTGACCATTTGCTTCTGTATTATTCAGACAGCTGTAGTATTTTATCTGTTACTAAAAACATCAGGGATGAGTATGGTGCGAAGCCAATATCTTGCACTATACTCATCCCTGATGCTTAAACCTGGATCAACCCACAAGGATCTCTCCCTATTTTTGAAATTTCATTACCAGCGACGTCAGCTTTGCTCGGCAACAGCACCTCTACCGTTGATCGTACATAAATACTAGCGTTTAGAGGCTTGCCTTGAGGCCACTATGGCGGAGCAACGCATTGGTACTTGGTTCTCGCCCTCTGAAGGATTTGAAGACCTCCATAGGATGCTGACTACCGCCTAACGCTAGAATCGTATCGCGAAAGCGACGGCCCGTCTCTCGGATGGCAGCATCGTTGTCTAGGCCCGCTTCTTCAAAGGCAGAAAAGGCGTCGGCACTGAGAACTTCGGCCCATTTATAACTGTAATATCCTGCTGAATATCCCCCGGCAAAAATGTGACCAAAGGAGCAAAGGAAGGAATCTTCCGGTAAGGGAGGCAGAATGGTGGTGGTTTTGGCAATGCGATCGCGCACCTGCCTCACCTTCTCCGCACCACCCGGTTCATAGTTGTGATGCAATTCCATATCCACCATGCCAAAGTGGAGCTGACGTAGCATGGCGCTGCCGCTCATATAGGTCCGAGCAGCCAGTAGCTTTTGGTAATACTCTTCCGGGAGCGGCTCACCTGTCTCATAGTGCTTGGCCATTCCCATCAAGGTTTGACGGTCGTAGCACCAATTTTCCATAAACTGGCTGGGTAGTTCGACCGCATCCCATTCCACATTGTTGATGCCCGCAGCACCAGCATAATCCACCTGGGTGAGCATATGCTGTAAGCCATGACCAAACTCATGGAAGAGGGTTTCCACCTCTCGGAAGGTCATTAAACTGGGTTTGTCATCGACCGGGGGCGTTTGATTACAAATCAAATAGGCAACCGGCAGACGAGTCTGGACGGTATCACCCCGATGGAATTTGGCGCGACCCAGACATTCATCCATCCAGGCACCGCCCCGTTTCTCCGCTGGGCGGGAGTAGGGATCGAGGTAAAAATGGGCGATGGGTTCACCTTGTTCATTTGCCACCTGAAAATAGCGCACATCTTCATGCCAAACGGGGGCTTTTCCGTCGGCGGCTGTCACCGTTACCCCAAACAGGCGGTTGACCAAATTAAATAACCCGTCTAACACCTGGGGTAAGGGGAAATAGGGGCGTAGTTGCTCATCGGTAATATCAAACTTGGCTTCCCGTTGGCGCTCGGCCCAGAAACTAATATCCCAATGTTTGAGATTGCCATCCTCCTCAGCCCCTTGCTCCTTGGCAAAGGTTTTGAGCGTTTCCAGTTCTGCTTTGGCTTGATCGAAACTGGCCTGCCGCAGCTGCTCTTGCAGGGTTTCGACAGCAGAGACCGTGGGAGCCATTTTGCTCGCCAAGCTGGCTTCCGCATAGGTTTTAAAGCCCAGCAGATGTGCTTCTTCTTTCCGCAGTTCGAGAATCCGATCAATAATTTCGGTATTATCAAATTCTCCCTTGGAGGCCCGACTAATATAGGCGCGATACAGCTTTTCCCGTAAGTCGCGACGTTGACTATGCTGCATAAACGGGCCAAAGCAGGGAATGTCGAGGGTCATCAACCAAGGGCCATGGTCTGGTGTAGCGTCTTTCTCTCCCACTGCTCGGGCTGCCTGGGCCGCTAGGCTTAATAGACTCGGGGGTAAGCCTGCCACTTCATCTGGATTGGTTAACAGAAGATTGAATGCCTTCGTAGCATCCAAGACATGGTTTGAGAACTGAGTCGATAGATTCGCCAGCTCTAGCTGAATCTGATTGAAACGCTCTTTTGCCTCTCCCGTTAGGCCCACACCGGACAACTCTGCATCCCGAATCGCACTCTCAACAATGCGCTGTTGGGCTGGAGCTAACTGGGACCAGTCTGGACCCTGTTGAAGTTGCTTATAGGCATCGTAAATGGGACGGCTCTGGCTCAAACGATTGATAAATTCCACCACCTTGGGTTGGACCGCTTCATAGGCTTTTCGGAGTTCGGGAGAGTTCTTGACCCCCATCAAATGGCCGATAATGCCCCAGCTCCAGCTCAATCGGTCTCCGAGCTGTTCTAAGGGTTCCACCAATCCAGCCCAAGTCGGCGTAACTTCAGCTTCTAGGGTTTGTAATTCCTGCTCTAGCTCAGTTAGGAGCTGCGTCATAGCTGGCAGCACTTGCTCCACCTCAATTTTGTCAAAGGGGGGCAAGCCCTCGCCAATTAAGAGGGGATTATCTGGGGCGGCGATGGGGGTGTCATTGCTCATAGTGTTTTATCGTTGTGTGTGATCCAAAATTCTAGGTCAATCCCATTTATGATTCATGAGAGATGAAGCTGCATTAATGGGTTACTCCATCCCTACATTGTAGGAAACCTTGTTAAGTCTGCGGGTTGGGATTTCCGTCTATGGCTTGGTCGAGCAAGCCTAACCCTTCTTCGACACTATTAATTCGGCACAGACGATCGCGTAATTCGGCGGCACCAACAAAACCCTTCACGTACCAAGTCATATGTTTACGGGCTTGATGAATGCCCTTCATCCCTTTGTAGTCCCACAGCCCTTGCAAATGCTCACGGGCACATTGCAATCGCTCAATAATGGTGGGTGGGGCCTTTTGCTGTCCTGTTTTCAGGAAATAATCGATTTCTCCCACCAGATAGGGATATCCTAGCGTCCCTCGCGAACACATGACGCCATTCGCCCCTGTAGCTTCCAGACAGGCAATTGCAGACTCCACGGAAACAATATCGCCATTGGCAATCACCGGAATCGACAGCCGCTCTTTGACCTTTTTAATCCAGTGCCACTGAGCGGGGCCATTGTAGCCTTGGGCTCGCGTGCGACCGTGCACCGTAATCATCTGGGCACCCGCATTCTGCATCCGTTGGGCAAACTCCAGGATATTGATTTCGTCGTCATTCCACCCAATCCGGGTTTTGACTGTCACAGGCACCTCAACAGCAGCCACAACGGCGCTCACGATCGCTTCAGCTGTTTCTGGATCTCGCAACAGAGAAGATCCCCCACCTTTCTTGGTGATCTTGTTAACAGGACACCCCATATTCAAATCAATCGTGTCTGCCCCCTCCTGCACCGCCATTTGGGCTGCTTCCGCTAGGAAATGGGGACGGCAATCAAACAGCTGCACACTAATCGGTTGCTCATCCAGATCCACATCCATGACTTTAGAGAGTTCACGGGCATGACACACCTGGCTGGCATGGACCATTTCCGTATACAGCATTGACTCTGGCGCATACCGCCGCACCAACCGGCGAAAGACCAAATCGGTGACGCCAGATAAGGGTGACTGCAAAACCCGACTGTTGACCGCAAAGGGACCGATTTTTAAGGGGGTGGACAGTTCGGTCCTGAGTTTAGGAAATGATGAATCAGTGGGGGGCGCAAGCATCATGGGGACTGAGAGTGAGAGGGGACATTAGATTTGATCTGGGTCAATGCCCATTACTCTGAGCTGTTCAGCTAAACGGGCTGCTTTGGATTCAGCCTGTTCCATCTGTTGATTAGCCACTTCTAGTGGTGTTGGAATCCAATGATTATCAGCATCCAGCCACCGCAACCACTCTCGAATTCTCCCTTCATACTCTCCCTGCCACAGTCCAATGCTGATGCCTAACTGGGAAAGAGATATGCGTTTATTTTGAATGGCTAACGGCTGATAGTGACCGTCTAACAATTGATACCCCTGCAATGATCCAGTGTAGCGGTCATACACAATGTAATAGGGAGTTTGCAGGATGCGCTCATACACTTCCCATTTCGTCGGCAGTTGATCTTCCGAGGCTGTGGTTTGTCCCAGATCTTCCTTTTCAGCGCCTGGCGACAGTAACTCCACGACGACCGCAGGCGCAATCCCTTCATCCCAAATCACATAGCTTAATCGTAGTTCCTTTTGATCGTAAAAACGGGGTACACCAATCGCAGCAAACCAGTCGGGGCGCTTATGCCACAGGGGATGCTGAAGATCGTAATAAACATTTAGGTCTGTACCTGTAAAGATTTGGTCGCGGGCGACATCCGACAGCCGAAAGGTTGCACTTAAAAGCTGCGGCTGCAAATCATGGAATTCGTCGGGCAGGCCAGGTTCCTCAGGGTACTCACTGGGCAGATCGTACATGGTCGGCAAGGGATGAGCCGAGGGATTATTGGGATCCAACTGAGTGAGGGAGGGATGCGATCGCGTCATTGTATCCTCGTAGGAAATAGACACTTTCCTAGATTCTAGCTGCCCCATGCCCAGAGCCCACAGAGAGAGGAAAACCTGGGGGATGAGAATGACCTAAAACTGACGCAGGAAGCGCAAATCGCTGGTATATAACCGCCGAATATCATCAATTTGGTGGAGGACCATGGCAAACCGCTCAACCCCAAAGCCCGCTGCAAACCCGGTATACACCTCAGGATCGTAGCCAACGTTTTTGAGCACATTGGGATCAACCATGCCGCAGCCTAAGAGTTCTAGCCATCGGCCTTTCCACTGCACATCCACCTCGGCAGACGGTTCGGTAAAGGGGAAATAGCTGGCCCGAAACCGAATGGGCACATCCCCAAACATCTGCTCAATGAACACTTTGATTGTGCCCTTGAGATCTGTAAAGGTAAGTCCTTGATCAACTGCTAAAATCTCAATTTGATGAAACACTGCAGCGTGGGTGGCATCTTCCGTATCCCGACGATAACAGCGTCCTGGTGCCGCAATCCGAATGGGTGGTTCATGGTCTTCCATATAGTGAATCTGAACCGCAGAGGTGTGGGTCCGCAACAGATTGCCATCGGGCAGGTAAAACGTATCCTGCATATCCCGCGCTGGGTGATCGGGCGGCGTATTTAGGGCTTCAAAATTGTAGTAGTCCGTTTCCATCTCTGGGCCTTGGGCGATGGTGTACCCCAAGCCCACAAAGATATCTAAAGCTTTGTCTATCGTGCTGTTAAGCGGATGGATATGCCCCTGAGGAATGTAGGTTCCTGGCATCGTCACATCCAGGTTCTCTGCGGCCAGTTGAGCTGCAATCGCCGCTTGGTTCAGATCAGACCGTTTCTGATCTAACCCCTGCTGCAAGGATTCCTTGACCTGGTTGGCCAATCCGCCAATTTTGGGCCGTTCAGCTGCATCTAACTTGCCCATCCCTTTAAGAATTTGGGAAAGCTGACCTTTTTTGCCCAGATAACTGACTCGAAGTGTTTCTAAGGCATCAAGGGTATCAGCAGTTGCGATCACAGTTTCGGCCTCTTGTCGAAGCTGCTGTAACTGAGTTTCCAGATCACTGGCCATGGCAAAGCTTTCTTGAAATAGAAGCGCTGACCCCAACAGAGGTCAGCATTGACGAATAGATGGGAAATGATGTGACTGAGAATCCGTTAGGCTTCTGCAGTTTCTGCCTCAGCCACTTGCAGCGCAGGCGTCACATCTTCGCCCACACCAGCCGTTAAAGCTGCTGGCGGCGCTTTACGAGCAGCCGCTTCTAGATATACACCTGTATGGATTGGAGGCACAACCTTCATTTGATGGGTTGAACTGTAGTAACGATGCGTTTGCATCAAGTTGCCCCGCTCTCGTACATCCTCATTCGAAATCTTTTTGCGCAGCTTAACGATAGCGTCCATCACTGCTTCTGGACGAGGCGGACAACCCGGCAAGTAGACATCCACAGGGATGAGCTTATCCACTCCTCGAACTGCAGTAGTAGAATCACTGCTGAACATACCACCCGTGATGGTACAAGCGCCCATAGCAATCACATATTTTGGATCAGGCATTTGCTCATAGAGTCGCACTAGTGCAGGTGCCATTTTCATGGTTACGGTTCCTGCAGTGATGATCAAGTCAGCCTGTCTGGGGCTAGAACGGGGCACCAGACCAAAACGATCAAAATCAAAACGAGAACCAATCATGGCTGCAATTTCAATAAAGCAGCAGGCAGTCCCATACATCAAAGGCCAAAGGCTTGAGAGTCTTGCCCAGTCATAGAGATCACTCATGGAAGACAAAATCACATTCTCAGATAGCTCTTGAGGGATCTGAGACTGGGAAATTGGATTAATTATCTGTTGGTCCTGCATTGCAGAAGTTGCCCTTAATGTTTGCTAGATAGATGGACTGAAATGCTTGCAGTGAAACTGAACAGCATTTGCGAGGAGTATCAGTCTATACAGAGAATAACTGGTTCGCAGCTTTCCTCGTTTATTAATGTAACAACAGTTTTGCGTTAGTTTCTACAAATTCTGCGCAGAACCTGACATCCTCTATGGTCATCAGCCACGAACTAGAAATACTGTCTTGCACCCAACTGGTCCTGTGAAATCACCAAGGAAGGCAAGCAGCAGAACATTCCACAGCTCTTATCCAATGAGCTAAGGGTTGTCAGATAGTTTGCTTTAGCGATACCCCCAAGGGAATTCGAATCCCTGTCGCCTCCGTGAAAGGGAGGTGTCCTAGGCCTCTAGACGATGGGGGCTAG